>JAFOJB010000296.1 GCA_017420455.1 Blautia sp. | reverse complement strand
TACTGGATCGTAGACCCCGAGGAAAAAGCAGTAAAAGTGTACAATTTCGCAGCGCAGGAATACGGAGATTATTCCTTTACCGATTCTGTTCATGTTGGAATCTATCCGGGTTTTGAAATCAGTTTACAGAGTGAAAATAAGTGAGATCATACACAGGGGCTGTGAAAATAGCCCTGTCCTCACCATCTGCGTGTCTGTCAGGATGGAAAGGATGGGAGCTTTTTTCACAGCCCCTGCTGTTTACCCCTGCGGGAACGAATTGAACCACGCCTGTTCCCGGAATCTCATTTATCCCTGCGGAAACGAATTGAACCACGCCCGTTCCTGAAAGCGCATTTTCTTCGGGGCAGCCGGCTCCGTTTCTGCAATGCCGACAGGAAGGATACATACCAGCTCGTACTCATCCGGCACGCCCAGTATTTTTGCCATGCGATCCCCAATCCTGTCCGTATCCGTGATATGCCCCTCATACCAGCAGCTCTGGTACCCCAGGGAAACTATGGCGAGCAGCATGTTTTCAATCGCCGCTCCGTAATCCTGGGTCGAAAAACACCTGTCCCGATAGGCGTTCTTTCTCTGCGTCAGGACACAGATCATGGCCGGCGCTGTCTCCGCCACCGGCGGATCGATCACTTCCCGCAGCTTCTGAAGCATACCCGGATCATCAACCGCGATCAGGCTGGTCGTCTGCTTATTGCAGCCGGACGGCGCGGCAAGCCCGGCCTCCAGGATCATCTGCAGGTCTTCTCTCGGCACGGGGTCCGGTTTGTATCTGCCTCTGTAGCTATGCCGGTTCAGAATGGTCTTTATTACCTGATTCATCGGAAAATGCCTCCTTTCGTCTGATTGACACAATTTCCGGATAACAGAATGCCTGAAAGCTGCCGCCATGCAGTCCGGAACTGTCCATAAATATTTCTGTACAGTTCCTGACAATCCTGCGGCAGCCTTCAGGCACACCTGAAAAAATCAGCCTCCCAGTTCCTTCCAGGCTTCTTTCAGTTTTTCGATGATCGGCAGATTCTGGGGACATGCGCTTTCACATGCGCCGCATTCTACGCAATGATCTGCCCCCTGATCGTTGCTCCGGATTTCCCGGAGGCCATAATGCTCCGAAGGTTCTGCGTTATACAGGGCAACGTCATTCCATGCGGAAAAGATGCCGGGAATATTGACGCCGTTCGGACATGGCATACAGTAACGGCAGCCCGTACAGCCGATCTTCGTGCGGCTGAGATAGGCCTGGCGTACATCATCCATCAGCTTCAGTTCTTCCTCCGACATGATTCCGGGTTCCACGGTATCGAAGATACGAAGGTTATCATCGATCTGCCCTTCTTCGTTGCAGCCGGAAAGAACAGTGGCTATTTCCGGGTGATTGCAGAGCCAGCGGAAAGCCCATTCCACAGGAGAACGCTTTACCGGGAAGGCATCGTAGAGAGCCTGAACATTCTCCGGCGCTTTGGCAAGTCTTCCGCCCAGAAGCCCCTCCATGATCACTACCGGAATGCCGAGGCTGCCGGCCAGCTTAAGTCCCTTTGTTCCTGCCTGGGAATTCACATCCATAAAGTTATACTGGATCTGCACCATGTCCCAGTCGTTATCCTGAATGATATATTCAAAGTCTTCATATGGGCCGTGGAAGGAGAAGCATTTATAGCGGATCTTTCCGGCTTTCTTCATCTCTTCAAAGAACTCCGGCGCGCCGATGGATTTGAAATACTCCCATTTTTCGCGGTTGATGCCGTGCATCAGGTAAAAATCGATGTGATCTGTCTGAAGCTTTTTCAGCTCCTCCGCCAGCAGATCCTCCATTTCGGCACGATTATGCACATGTTCCGCGGGCATTTTCGTGGCGATGGTCACCTTATCGCGATATCCATCCTGAAGCGCTTTTCCCAGAACGATCTCAGAAGTCCTGTCCAGATAGACATAGGCGGTATCCAGATAGGTTACTCCGCCGTCGATGGCGCGGCGGATCAGAGAGACGGCTTTCTGCTCATCGATAACGCTGTCGCCGGAAGCCGCTCCGTTAAAACGCATGCAGCCCAGCCCGAAAGCGGAACCCTGAATGCCAAGTTTTCCGAAGGTGCGGTATTTCATATTTGTGCTCCTTTCTTATGGCGCATTTTACATGCAAAAGACTTTTAGAACCATTTCTCCCGCAAATGACAGGGCTCTTTTTTCTGGCCGCAGATCACACCATAAGCTGATAGATCTTCGCGCAGTCCTGTTCATTCAGAGTGACGAATCCGCTGATGCTTCCGGGGCGGCCGTCGCCGTTGCAGAGCACATCCACCAGCTTCGGAATGTCTTCCTCCTTCGCGCCGAGCTCGGCGAAATTCTTCGGCATTCCTATGGAGATCAGGAAATGACGGAGCGCTTCGATACCTGCCTTTGCCGTTGCTTCCGGGTGCGCGAAGTCCATCTGGCAGCCCCAGACCCGCACGGCGATCTGCGCGAACCGCATGACATCGTGATTCATCACGTAGGTGAATACAGCCGGCATGGTAACCGCCAGGCCTGCGCCGTGGGCACAGTCGTACAGAGCAGACAGCTCATGCTCGATATTGTGACTGTTCCAGTCCTGCGAACGTCCCACGCCGCAGGAATTGTTGTGGGCCATCATGCCTGCCCACATGATATTGGCTCTGGCATCGTAATGATCCGGATTCTCGATCACCCTGGGGCCTTCATGGATCATGGTCAGAAGAAGAGCTTCGATCATCCGGTCAGTCACCTCTACTTCCGCAGTATTGGTCAGATAACGCTCATACAGATGCGCCATAATATCGGTAATGCCGCAGGCCGTCTGATAGGCGGGCAGGGTCTGCGTAAGCGCGGGATTCAGGATACTGAATTTCGGACGGATGGCATCCCCGGTGGCGCCGCGCTTGAACATGCCGTTTTCGTTCGTGATCACGGAATCCGGGCTGCCTTCGCTCCCTGCCGCCGCGATGGTGAGGATCGTTCCTACAGGGAGCGCCTTCTCAATATATTTGCCGCTGTAGAAATCCCAGAAATCGCCGTCATAAATGACACCGGCTGCGATTGCTTTAGAAGAATCGATGGTGCTGCCGCCGCCGACAGCCAGAACAAAATCCACGTCTTCCCGCCGGCAAAGCTCAATGCCTTCGTACACCAGACCGCTGCGGGGATTCGGCTTAACGCCTCCCAGCTCCACATAAGGAACTCCGGCATCATCCAGCGAAGCCTTTACCCGGCCGAGAAGACCGGAGCGGACAACACTGCCGCCGCCATAATGGATCAGTACTTTGCTTCCTCCAAAACGCTTCACAAGATCCCCCGCCTGCTGTTCCGCGTCTTTGCCAAAAGAAAAAAATGTTGGGGAGTAGAAAGTAAAATTGTTCATAAAAAACCTCCATTTCCGGAAATCCGGTACAAATAAAAAAACAGTCCACCAAAATGGCTTGCCCGATTTCAGTATACCATAAAAAGTCCCGGCTTACAGCCACTTTTTCTTATGGAAAAATATCAGGCTGACGATCAGGATGAGCGCGCTTACCAGGATCACCGCCGGATATCCCCACCGCCAGGTAAGCTCGGGCATATTCGCAAAATTCATGCCATACCAGCCGGCGATCAGCGTCAGCGGCAGGAAGATGGAGGTGATCACCGTCAGCACCGTCATGATCCGGTTCTGCTTGACATCCAGCTCCGAATGCAGCAGATCCCGCAGCGTTCATGTACCTGGTACCGGTGATCTCTCACACAAACCCGGAAAAAGGAATACCCAAAAGACGTCCGCCCATGTTATACCGTACCTGACATCAGACACGCGTTCTGTGAAAAGGAGAAATGCATATGAAGACTTTTGTAGGAAATCAGTTTAGCCGCTATTTTATCATCGGTCTGCAGAAGGACGACCTTATTCTGGAAAGCATACAGAAAACGGTACAGGAATACGGAATCAGAAACGCGATCATCACCAGCGGCATCGCGGCAACCTATCATATGCGCTGGCATCACATCAAGGATACGGATGTGCATCCCACGGATGAGATCCTGGAGCATTCCGCCCCCATGGAGGTAGGCGGGATCAGCGGAATGGTGATCGACGGCGTGCCGCACCTTCACTGCACCTTTGCGGATCATGAGAAAGCCTGGGCAGAACATCTGGAGGAGGGCTGCCGCATTCAGTATGTCGGCGAGATCAGCATGATCGAACTGCTGGATCTGGATATCGCCAGGATCCCCAACGAGTTCGGCGTGAAGCTGATCTCCGAGAAGAGATAAATATAACAGTCCCCGGCCTTATACTCGGCCGGGGACTGCATGCGCTGCTCTGTCTGAGCGTTCATCTCTGTCTGTTCATCTCCGTCTGTTCATCTTTGTCTGTTCATCTCTGCCTGTTCATCTTCGCCATGGACGCGAGCGTCGGGATGTGCATCGGGCAGACTTCCATGCAGGAAAGGGATTTGGAGCACACGCTGCCGAAGTGTTTTCCGTACAGTTCGCGTATTTCCTTCGTCTTTATGCGGTTCCGGGAGGAAACCAGATAGCAGTCGTTCGCGAATGCGGCCCCGAAGAACGATCTTCCGTCAACATAATTCGGGCAGACCTCCAGGCACAGACCGCACTTCAGGCATTTCGCGGCACTGTACTGATGGGCGTGGTTCCTGGCGGCGGCAGTCTCGTCCGCCGCCTCTTCCGGCTGGTATTCCCCGATATATACATTGGTTTTTATGAGATTTTCCTGGATCGAGGAGCGGTCCACGATCAGGTCCCGGATCACGGGGAATTTCCGCAGGGGACGGATGGAGATCTCTTTTCCCTTCAGGTTTTTCAGAAAAGTCTCGCAGGCCAGAGCAGGCTCCTCATTGATCACCATGGCGCAGGCGCCGCAGACTCCCTGCAGGCAGGAGCAGTCCCAGCTGATCCTGGTGGTTTTTCTGCCTGTCTCGTCCCTGATATCATCATGATAATTCAGATAGTCCAGAAGGCCTGCGACGGTATTGTCCTCCGGCCCGTCATACGCAAAGGCTTCCCAGAAGCTTTCTGTCTCCGGCGATTCCTGCCGCAATATCCTAACTCTCATAGCTGCGCTCCTTATCCAGCCTCACCCGGTATTCTCCGTCGGCATAGGAAATGATCGTTGCTCCTGCCATCTGTTCATCCGTTTCCGGATAATCCCTGCGGTAATGGGACCCCCGGCTTTCCCGGCGCTCCTTCGCGCAGACCAGCGTCGCCCTGGCCAGAGCAAGAATTCCGGTCAGACTGTAGTTGGAATACATCGAGACACTGCTGTCATAGTGGATCTGCTCTGCAATGGATTGATAATAACTGATGTCGGAAATCCCCTGCTCCAGGGCTGCGCTCTCGCGTACGATTCCCAGCTCTTTGTTCATTGTCTCCGCCGCCATATCCCGTATGTACATTACCGGAAACTGGCTTTGGGACGCCATCATTTCCTGCAGCAGCAGCCGTTCCGAGCGAAGCTCTTCTGAAAAATCCGGTCTGCTTCCGGCCGGATTTCCGGACGCGATCCCGTCTGCCGCGACGCTGCCGCTGTAGAGCGCCGCCAGAAGCGAGTTTCCGCCAAGACGGTTTGCTCCGTGGTACATGGACGCGCACTCTCCTACCGCGAACAGATTCCGGATATTCGTTTCGTGATTCAGATGGACCGCAAGACCACCCATGAAAAAATGGACCGAAGGCGCAACCGGAATCGGTTCTTCAGAAATATCAATACCGCGGTACTTCCGGCAAAGATCCCTCACCTCCGGCAGCAGACGGTCGATGGCTTCCTTCCCCAGGAAGGAAATATCCAGAAAGACCTCCTTCGGACACATCCAGATCTCCCTCGCGGCCACATCTCTGGTCACCAGATTTCCCCGGGGACCATACTTTTCCTCCATAAAATAAACGCGTTTCCCGTTCTCCAGATAAAAGAGTCTTCCCCCTTCTCCACGCACGGCTTCGGAGATCAGCATCCGTTTCTGCGGCGTCTGCAGTGTAGTCGGATGATACTGGATGAATTCCAGGTTTTTCAGCTCCACGCCCTGCAAAAACAGCTTTCCGGCCGCATACCCGTCGCACTGGGAGGAGCCTGTCGTCTTCCCGAACAGGGCATTCTGCCCTCCGGCAGCAATGACCAGCGCATCCGCGAAAACCGCTTCAAGCTGCCGGCTTTTCTCATCATACAGAAGAGCTCCGTAGCAGACGCCGTCCTTTATGAGGGCGGAATGAAAGAAGCTTCGAAGCCTGCGCCGGATCATCCCGGCAGCTTCCAGCCGGCGTACCTCCATGACCAGGGCAGAAACGATCTGTTTTCCCGTAGAGGCGCCGCAGTAGCAGGTTCTTTTAAAGGACTGCCCCCCGAAGGCTCTCCTGGCAGGATGTCCGGAAGCATCTACAGAAAAGACCGTTCCGATCTTTTCCAGATAGGAAATGATCTCTGGCGCATGTTCACAGAGCCCTGTCACCGCTGTCTTTCCGCCCAGTCCGCATCCGCCCTTCAGGGTGTCGTCGATATGGCAGCCGACGCTGTCCCCTTCCTCATGGTCCTGAAGGACGGCATTGATGCCGCCTGCGGCCATGACAGACTGGGACTGCTCCGACGGATAGGGGGAGACCAGCTCCACATGAACCCCCTGCGTGGCGCAGCGCACCGCGCAGGCCATACCGGAAATCCCGCTTCCAATAATGATCGCGTCTTTCATATTTCCACCTCAGTGTATGAACATGATGGCCTGGCCTCTGACCACGGCATAAACAGAAACAATAAAGACGACAGCCCCGGAAACATAGATGATCCGGTCCAGGATCCGCTGCGTTTTCTCAGAAGTGAGAAGTCCGAATGTGATCAGCCCCTTTGTCAGCGATACCGCCACATGCGTTACTACACAGGCGAAAAATACGATCTCGGCAAGGATCAGCAGAAGGATAAAAGCTTTGTTTCCGCTTTCCGCGCTGGCCTGCATCAGCCGGAAGGTATACATATGCAGGATCAGAAGCGGAAAGATCAGCGCCGCGCTGATCCTCTGCAGGATGGTCCGCAGATTTTTCCGGGGATACAGATCCATCCTCGTTCCGTCCGCCTGCATGAATACCACCGCCATTCCGCAGACCGCATGCAGACAGGCAAGCACAACGAAAGGAACAGCGAACAGGTTTTTCAGAAAAGGATTATAATACAGGGTAAGATAGGCAAAAACGCTGTATCCGGCATGTGCCAGCAGAAAAAGGATCGACAGCATCCCCAGCGCCGCATTTATCTTTTTGAACTTCATAAAACCTCCCTTAATAGCAGAATGCCTGAAAGCTTTGTTACAGCTTACGGCCTCACAGGCCAGGAACTGCCTGAGTTTCGGCGTTCTGAAAACACAGGCAGTTCCCGGTATCTTTTTTACTGTTTTTACCAATGATGGAATGGCTCTTTTTCCGCGGATCATACCATAAGCTGATAGATCTTCGCGCAGTCCTCTTCGTTCAGGGTGACAAATCCGCTGATGCTTCCGGGACGGCCGTTTCCATTGCAGAGCACATCCACCAGCTTCGGAATGGAAAGACAGACTGCCAAAATGGTTCATCCTGATTCAGTATACCATAAAAAGAACCCGTTTACAGCCACTTTTTCTTATGGAAAAAGATCAGGCTGATGATCAGGATGAGCGCGCTTACGAGGATCACCGCCGGATAGCCCCACCGCCAGGTAAGCTCCGGCATATTCGCGAAATTCATGCCGTACCAGCCCACGATCAGCGTCAGCGGCAGGAAGATGGAGGTGATCACGGTCAGCACCGTCATGATCCGGTTCTGCTTGACATCCAGCTCTGAATGCAGCAGATCCCGTAACTGCATGATGTAATCCCGCTCGGAGGTCACCATGTCCTGCAGACGATCCACCCGGTCTGTGAAAAGCCGGAAATACCGCAGGTTTTCCTGGCGGAAGAATCCATTCTCATTCTCCTCCAGCTCCTGGCTGAAATCGATCAGCTGCTCATAATGCAGCCGCAGGTCCAGCAGGTCTCCGCGCAGCCGGTTCAGTTCCAGCGGGAACTTTTCCAGATGTCCCTCCAGGATCTCTCTTTCTGTCCTGTCGAGATCATGCTCCATTTTCTCCAGCATCGTGTAATCCCCGGCGATGATGCTCTCCAGGAAATCATAGAGAAAGCGCTCCAGTCCCGGGAGTTTCCATTTCTTTGTCCTCCGGACCCGCTCCACGATCTGCCCCGCATAGCCGGTTCCATCGATCAGAACGATTCCCTTCTCATCCAGCGCAAAAGCAAAGGTATGCCGCTTTCCGCCCGGATTCTCCCTGTCAGGAATGGAAAAGCTTCCCGTCAGGGAGTCGTAATTCACAATGGCCTTGGTGTCATGAAGGCCTCCGGCCTCCAGCTCCATATCGATCACCATATCGAAGCTGTCCCTGCTTTTCTGCCATTCCTCGGGTGTCAGAATCGCCACGAACTGCGCGCTTCTGTCCTTCACGCAGTCCATAGTAGACTCGATCAGTGTGTCTTTGATCTGATAATACAATGCATTCTCCTTTCGCTGCCGTCGGCCTGTACTGCATATAACGCGGCAGACAATTGTGAATAGAAGGCGCTCACGGATCGCTTTCCCAACTGTCTCCTGTTGCGTAGTCGATCTCTATCCCGGGCTGGATGTTATAGACAAATACGTGAAAACAGACGCCTGCCCCGTGGTCCTCTATGGAATACGCTTCCATCTCCACGCCCCTGGCCACCCTTTCCGAATCCCTGAAGTAAGGCGAAACGCGGTACAGCACATGGTTCTCCGAACGGTCCAGGTACCTCAGGACCTTTACTTCATAGTCCAACATGGTAACGGCGTTCATATACCTGGTACCGGTGATGAGATTGCGCGGATTTGCATTCTGCCCGGTCATGGCATGGGCGATCAGATGACAGCGGTTATACAGATAGGGCGGATCGGAATCCACGATCCCGGGATATTTCTTCTGGACCCATCCGGTCGGACGGATATCTCCGATCTCTTCCCGTTCTCCCTCCGGCATCATGTCCCTGCCGAGTCTGGCCGCGGCAGGCCCGCAGCGTCCCAGCCGGTCCAGAGGGCTGTAAAACTCCCCGGTGATGGTATTCCGTTCATTTTCGGTAAAGCAGGGAATTCCGTTGTTCAGGTCTATCACTGCTTCACCGTAATAATCCGGAACTGAAAAGGACGAAGACCCCACAAGGCTTTCCGATTCAAAGACCTCCGGGTAAACCGGTCCGTCATCGGCGTTCTCATTCTGATATAAAAACCAGATGGACGCAGCAAAAAAGAGCAGCAGCAGAAGGCCGTACGGCGGCCTCCATCTTCGTCTTCGTACCGTTTTTTTCTCCTGCTCCTCCGTCCGGGAAGGCTCTCTGTTTCTGAAACTCATAATCCCCGCCTTTTATCCGTGCTTCGTGACAGGCTTCCTCTGTCTCATTACATGCGAAGCCGCCTTGTTTCTCTCGCTGCTCCTTTTTGGCTATCTGTTATCCGCAGCTCTCTTCTGGTCCTCCAGTATCACCGCCGCGATGGTTTCCGCCGCGACCCGGGAGCCCGTTCTGCTCGGGTGACGGGAATCCTTCTCATAGAGCTGCTGCGTATCTGCCAGCTCCACAAACCTCTGCCCGACATCGGCGATCAGGGCGTTATTTCTCCGTGCCGCTTCGTGATATGCTTCAGACAGACCGCGGGCCATCTCCTCATAAGATATTCCCTGGCTTGCCATCAGTCTGCTGCCTTTCCGGTAAGGCCAGGTGGCATACAGAACAGGTTTGGCTCCTTTCTCCCTGATTCTGGCGCAGAGCTGGTCTATGCTCCGGAAAAAGGCGTCTTTTGTTTTGACTGGCGCACTGCTCATTTCCTGCAGTACTACATAATCCCAGGTACTGTTTTCCAGGGCAGCCTTTGTTCTTGCTCCCAGCTTTGTCCTGGGGTTCAGCTGTTCCAGAAGATACGCGCCTCCCCGGGTATGATGGACCACCTCTGCCCCGGTGATCTCCGCCAGCATCGCCGGCATATTATTTGAAAAAGTAAAACTGTTTCCCAGCATCAGAATTCGCATAATCATCCCCCAGATTTTCTTTTTTCCATATCAGACCGTACCAGACAGGAATAAGCAGTTCCTTATTCCCCTGATTCTGTTATATTATAAGCGAAGCTTTACAGAAAATCAATGAACGCTGCCATCTCCGGAGCCGCGTGCAGCGTGCCTGTTACAGTTCCCGAAAACTCTTGACAAATTCCGGGAAACATGTATTATATACATATACCCCTATGGGTATATTAATAAAGATCCATAACCTGCTGCAGGAAGCAGATGCCTCGTTGTCGTCAGCCGGCGCAGCAGGGATGATGAGGACAACGCATGGTCCAGGATAAAAATCATATACCGGAAAGAAATCCGGAGAAAGGGATATTATTATGAAGAAAGCGATCATCTTTTCATTACTCGGAGGTTATGTACTGGGGCGGGCAGGCTCCGCGATCTTCGGAAGCAAAACAGCAAAGAAGGTATACACGACCCTTGCCACAGGAGCCTTTATCGCAAAGGATTCCATCATGGAAAGCGTAGAAAAGATCCAGGCCGAGGCTTCTGATATCGCGCAGGACGCGAAGGTAAATGTGGAGCGCTATTATGCGGAAAAGGACCTTGCATACGAGCGCGGGACAGATGCAGCTGCAGAAAGAGGCGCAGACACCGAAGAAGCGAAGTGCAGCGGCGCAGCCGGAAGCACCTGCACACCGGATCCTGTTCTCGGATAAGGAAGGATGCCTGCCGTGAGATATCGAATATTACATCAGTCAAGGAACCGGTTCCACATCGCCCTTACCAGAAGGAGGCTGAAGGATCAGGAGGCAGATGTCCTCTATTATACTCTGCTGGAACGGGATGACGTGGAATCCGTGCAGGTTTTTACCAGGACTGCGGAGGCCGTCGTCCGCTGCCGGGGAAATGTCACGGACAACCTTCTTCTCTTCCTGGATAATCTGAACCTGGAAAGCCGGGAAGCCGTCGAGAATCTTCCGAAGGTTTCTGCCCGGCAGACAAACGAATTTTTCAAGGAAAAGATCGCCGTCAAGGTGATGATGCGGCTGTTCAAAAAGCTTTTCGTCCCCGTCCCCATCCGTACGGTATGGACCATCGCCAACGGAACCCCCTATATCATGAACGGCTTCCGGGATCTTCTGCACAGGAACTTCAGCGCCGAGATCGTTCATGCCTCCGCCATTCTGGCGTCTCTTCTGACAGGGGATTTTTCCACGGCAAGCTCTATCACCTTCCTCACGGATATCGGAGAAATCCTGGAGGAGTGGACCTATAAAAAGTCCGTGGACGACCTGGCGCAGTCTCTGGCCCTCAACGTCACCAGGGTCTGGAAGGTAGAGGGAGATGTGGTCAGCCAGGTAAATATCGGCCAGATCAGGGACGGCGACCGCATACAGGTCTCCATCGGCAGCATGATCCCTCTGGACGGCGTTGTGGCGGAGGGCGAAGCCCTGGTAAACCAGGCCGCCCTGACAGGAGAATCCATTCCCGTGGAAAAACGGGCGGACAGTACGGTGTTCGCGGGTACCGTTGTGGAAGAGGGCGAACTGATCATCGAGGTCAGGGGAACCTCCGGAGAAACCCGCTACGACCGTATCGTAAAAATGATCGAAGAATCCGAAAGCATGTCCTCCGTTACCCAGAGCCGGGCAGAACGGATCGTCAGCAAGCTGATTCCCTATACCTTCGGGACCTCAGTCCTCACCTGGCTTCTGACCCGGAATATTACCAAGGCGGCGTCGGT
>JAFOJB010000295.1 GCA_017420455.1 Blautia sp. | reverse complement strand
CGGCGCGGCCATCCGCTTCAACAACGGCAAGGTCTCCCAGAGCAGCTATTATACCAACGTCTACGGCTGGGATATGTGCCTGGGAAGGGATGCGGTGGTGCACAACACCAGAGCCTATTACGGCGTCTACGGCATCGCGAACGGGGAGGATTCCTTTATCTGCATCCTGGAGAGCGGAGAGCCCTATGCTTCGATCCAGGCAGATATCAGCGGGAAGAATCACAGCTTCAATTATGTGAATGCGGTCTACAGTGTAAGTCAGCGTGAAAAATACGATGTAGGCGATATCGCCAACAGCGATATCTACAGATATGTGGAACAGCTTCCGGAGGAATCCCTGATCCAGCGCTACCGGTTTATCGACTCCGCCGACTATGTGGACATGGCGAAGAGCTATGGCGGGTATCTGCAGGACATGTACGGCAGTGCCCTGGCGCTGAACGAGGAGGAGAGCGTCCCGGTCGTGGTGGATATCACAGGAGCGGTCGACAAGGTGAAGCAGATCCTCGGAGTTCCGGTATCCCGTCCTCTTGCGCTTACCACCTATCAGGAAGCGAAGGAGATGGTGGAGGACCTTTCCGCCCGGGGAGTGAAAAACCTTTCGGTGAAGCTCAGCGGATGGTGCAACGGCGGCGTACAGCAGAAGATGCTGAACAGGATAAAGCCCATTTCTTCCCTGGGAAACAGCGAGGAGCTTCAGGCGCTTTCGGATACCTGCAGGAAAAACGGCATAGATCTGTATCTGAACGGGATCACGCAGTACGCCATGGACAGCAGTCTTCTGGACGGGTTCTTTTCCTACCGGGATGCGGCGAAGCGCATCAGCAAGGAGATGGCAGGCCTTAAGGAATACAGCAGCGTCACCTATTCGGAGCGGGACGATCTGGATACCTACTATCTGCTGCATACGAAGGTGGCAGAGAGAATGGCGGACAACCTGGAGGAAGCCTGCGGCTCTTATCACGCGGGGGTTTCCTATGCAGACCTGGGAATGGATCTTTCCTCGGATTTCTACAGGAAGGAGCCTTATTCCAGACTGGCCGTCAAAAAGCTCCAGGAGGAACGCCTGTCGCGCCTGAATGCGGAAGGCGTGAAGGTGATGATCAATATGGGGAATGATTATGCCGTTCCCTTCTGTTCTGTTGTGACAGGGATGGACCTTCGCGGAAGCGAATATACCATCCTGGATGAGTGCATCCCCTTCTATCAGCTGGCCGTCCACGGCCGGGTAAACTATACGGGGGATCCGCTGAATATCTGCGGAAATACCCAGAACGAGATCCTTTATTCTGCAGAATACGGGGCAGGCCTGTGCTTCTCTCTGATGAAGGAAAGTGCCTTTGCCCTGCAGAAGACTTTGTATACGGAGTACTATGGATCCAGCTATGATACCTGGAAGGCGGATCTTCTTTCCATCTACGAACGATACGACCGGGAGCTTTCCCACACCTTCTGTCAGGAAATGACGGGGCACAGGAATCTGTCCCCGGTGCTGTCCCTTACAGAGTATGCGGATGGAACGAAGGTATATGTAAATTACGGGTACAGCGATGCGAAGGAGGACGGCGTGGCTGTTCCGGCCAGAGATTACCTTGTGGTACGTCAGGCGCCCGGATCTGCACCGGATGAGGTATGACAATGCATAAACGTAAAAAATACGTAGGATTACAAAGACGAAAGGCCAGGGCAGGGTATCTGTTCATCATGCCTTTCATCATAGGGTTTCTGGTGTTTATGGTGAGGCCCCTTTTCCAGTCCCTGTACATGAGCTTCTGTACGGTGGAGCTGGGAGCCGGTACCTTCAACACCGTCTGGGCCGGCCTGGAGAATTACTGGAACGCGTTCCGGGTGGATCCGGAGTATAACCGCCTTCTGGTGGAGGAGATGACCCGTATGATGGTATATTCCGCAGCCATCATCGTGTTCAGCTTCTTTATCGCCCTGATCCTGAACCAGGAGTTCAGGGGGAGGGCGCTGGTAAGGGCCATTTTCTTCCTCCCGGTCATCCTGTCCTCCGGTGTCATCATCGGTATGGAGTCCAACAACCAGCTGATGGCGAACCTGGCCAATACCATCGAGCAGACGACATCGGGAGTGAGTATTACGGGAGCTCTGGAGGAAATCCTCCGGACCTCCGGCGTGGGCGTCCGGGCCTTTGAGACGGTGTTCGAGCTGATCGACAATATCTACGATGTGGCCATCGCCTCCGGAATCCAGATCATCATCTTCCTTTCCGGCCTCCAGACCATTCCGAAGAGCATGTACGAAGCGGCGGACATAGAGGGCTGCACCAGCTGGGAGAGCCTGTGGAAGATCACCTTCCCCATGATCAGCTCCCTGTTCCTGGTGAACTGGATCTATACCATCGTGGATTTCTCCATGCGGTCCGACAACGCGGTCATCGAGAAGATCCAGAAGGTCATGATCGAGCAGCTGAGATACGGCCCTGCCTCTGCCATGAGCTGGGTGTATTTCCTTTTGAACCTTGCGTTCATCGGCGTCACCACCCTGGTCATTTCGAGAGGAGTGTATTATTATGAGTAAAGAGAACAAGCCCGGCTTCTGGGAGCGGAACCGCCTTTCCGGCGGCTATGTCCTTCGGAAGACCGTGACGAAATGGGGCGTTTCCATTATCCGGTTCGTGCTGCTGTTTGGCCTTTGCTTTATGATACTGCAGCCTGTCCTGAACAAGATCTCCGTCAGCTTCATGACGGAGGCGGACCTGTATAACCCCATCGTGATCTCCATACCGGAGCACTTTACCACGGAGAATTATCTTCTGGCGGCGGAGCTGATGTCCTACCAGAAGGCGGTGGTCAATTCCCTCCTGATCTCTTTCACCATTGCGGTCCTGCAGATCTCTGTGTGCCTGCTGGTGGGGTATGGATTCGCGAGATTTGAGTTTCCGCTGAAGAAATTCTGGTTTGCCTGCGTGATGCTGGTGATCCTGATCCCGCCGCAGACCATCGCCAGCTCCCTGCACCTCCATTTCCGCTTCTTCGATATCCTGGGGATCTTTAAGGCGACTACCGGAAATACCCTGAATCTTCGCGGAAACGTGCTTCCCTATTATCTGATGAGCGCAGGCTGCATGGGGCTGAAGAACGGGCTGTACATCTTCATGATCCGGCAGTTCTTCCGGAATATCCCGGCGGATCTGGAGGAGGCGGCCTATGTGGACGGCTGCGGCATGTTCCAGACGTTTACGAAGATCATGCTTCCCCAGACAAAGCCTATCATTACCTCCTGCTTCCTGTTCGCCTTTGTGTGGCAGTGGACGGATGGCTTTTATTCCAAGATGTTCCTGGGCGGGACAAAGCTTGTGAGCACCGGCCTGGCCCGTCTGGTGGACAGCCTGCAGGCGTTTATCCAGCGGCTTACCGGGACGCTGACCACCGTCTCCGTGGCGTATTCCAACTGTATCCTGGCCACCGGAACGCTGATGATCATTGTCCCCATCATTGTCCTGTATCTTTTCGCACAGCGCTCTTTCGTAGAAAGCATCAGCACCAGCGGCATCAAGATGTGAAACAGGAACAGAACATATCAACATGGTTATGGTTATTCCTGCCTGCGGCAGTGTATAACATAGAATCCCAAATCAAAACAGCCGGATCTGCCGGCAAAGACAAGGAGGTTTCAGTATGAGAAGAAAAGCGTCAAAGAAGGTTATGCTCGCGATCACAGCAGCCGCCCTGGCCATGATGAGCGCCCAGGCGATCAATGCGGAAGAAGCAGAGGACACGGAGGAGTATACCGTCATCACAGACGAGAACGGCGATCCCATTGACCTCGGCGGCATGGAAGTAGTCATCCGTGACTGGTGGTCTGCAGAGGAAGCACCGGAACCCACCAATGATTATGAGGAAGCACGGGAGGAATACCGCGACTGGATCCAGGAGACCTACAATTTTACCATCAGGGCGCAGGCCATCTCTGATTGGGGCTCCACACCGGCAGACTTCGTGGATTATGCCACTACCGGCGGAGACGAGAACTATCTGTTCGTCCTCCGGGATGATCCGGCCATCACCTCCGCGCTTTCCAGCGGACTGATGTATGATCTTGCTACCCTGGACTGCCTGGATTTCTCCCTGCCGAAGTTCCAGAGGAACAAGCTGCATGAGCAGTATTCGAAGGGGGATTCCATCTACGCGATGTATGCAGGCTATTCTGAGCCGAGAACGGGTGTCTACTTTAACAAGAGACTTCTGAAGGACGCCGGCATCGATCCGGAATCCATCTATGATATGCAGGCGGACGGCTCCTGGACCTGGGAAGCCTTTGACAACCTGATGAATACGGTACAGAGAGATGTGGACAATGATGGCGTGATCGATGTCTATGGCCTGACCCTGAACGAAGGCGTCATGACGACGGCGGCAGTCTTCTCCAACGGCGGTTCCTATATCGGAAAGGACGAGAACGGATATTTCTATAACCTGGAAAGCTCTCAGACGCTGGAGGCTCTGGAGTGGACAGTGGATATGTTCAACAAATATGACCTTCCGGATCCCGAGGGTGCAGAGTGGGATTATTACAAGGAAGCCTTTATCAACGGCAAGGCTGCCTTCATGGTAGAGGATGAGTATGCCGGAACTGCCGGAAACTTCCTGCAGGATATGGAGGATGAGCTTGGCTTCGTCATGTTCCCGAAGGGACCGCAGGGTGAGACCTATATCAACGTGTGGTCCAACAACCCGGTCGCCATCCCGGCCTGCTACGATGCAGACAAGGCCTGGAAGCTGGCTTTCGCATGGAACCTGTATACCACCGAGCCGGCAGGCTATGAGGATCATATGGACCTGTCCGCTGCACTGTCAGGCATTTTTGACGACCGTGCCGTAGATGAGACCATCCTGATGATGATGGATGAAGAGCATGGAACCATTGCTTTCCATGGCCTGATCCCGAACCTGGACCTTGGACCTGATTTCGTATGGAATATCGCTCCCGGCGCTGTTGTTTCCGAGCAGGTAGAAGCCATCCGCGATACCTGGAAAGCCTATGTAGAGGAAGCGAACAAATAAAGATCACGAGCCTGGGAACCGTGTTACTTTACAAATCTGCTAATGGGCTCAATAAAGTCTTAAAGTAACACGGTACCCGGGTCTCCGAGGCCTCGGCTAAACCGGGGCCTTTCTTCTTAAGTTGCTTACTTTAGCACGCTAAAGCATCATGCTCCTATTTTCGAATAAAAGATAGCTTTACATAAACACTGACAGGAACGGAGCCCTGCTTCTTCGGAGGCAGGGCGTTTTTTTTGCGGGTCTGGACAGCCAGCAGAATAAAATGGATCCTGTCCGCAGGCAGGCCGGAGGCGTGATCTGCCACGTGGAAAATGCCGTTGCGCTGCTGAATAAGACATATTTTCGCAAGGGTGTCAAAAGGCGTTATGAAGAACTGAATGCCATGGCGAAGAAGCCTGAAGGATTATGCGGGATGATTGATGATATCCTTACCGCCGCAACCGTAATCTGTATAAAAGAAAGACTGACATTACTGATGAAAGAGCTTGACATCTGTTTCCGGAAAGTGAAGCGATCGATCCGGATGGAGAGAAAACCGGTCAGCGCAGAGACTTTGTCCGGTACCTATGAAGAGATGTTTTCAAACTGGCATGGAAAGATGGTCCTGGCTGCCGAAAGCGGGGACTGTCATCTGGCATTCATGAGCCTTGAAAGTCTGAATGAAATGCTTTGTGACATCGCGGAGGAGGTTGATATCGAGGCTTATAATGCTTTGTCGGCTTATGTGCCGGAGGATCTGCAGAAAACGGCGGAGAATGCCGAGACTGTATTACAGGACTATCTGCGGGAATACAGGCGGGCAGGACTGAAAGAAAAGCGATATGCAGACATAGAGGCTTTTATTGCGGCATATCTGGATCCCGCCAGAAAATAATCTGCGTTTTTCCTGCCTGCAGAGAAAATCTGCGTTTCCCTGCCTGCAGAGAAGAATCAGACAATATCACCCTTACGAAAAAGAGGAGGACGGGCACATGGACTATTCGGTAAAGAAAGTAACAATAGAGGATTATGATGCCATATACGAGCTGTGGAGTGCAACGGAGCAGAGCCGCAAGGCGTTAAATCCGGTTGACGATTCCCGGGAAGGGATCGCCCGGTATCTGAAGAGGAATCCCGATACATGCTTCGCCGCAGTGAAGGATAACAGGATCATCGGCGTTATCCTGACCGGTCATGACGGCCGCAGGGCGATCGTACATCATCTGTGTGTACATCCTGACTGTCGGCGCATGGGGATAGCAGGACATCTGGTTTCCCTTGCGGAGGAAGCCTTGCAGAAAGAAGGCATACAGAAGATATTCGGACTGGTGTTTAAAGATAATGAAACGGCAAATGCCTTTTGGGAACAGCAGGGGTATTCTCTCAGAACAAATCTGAATTACCGCAACAAAAGTCTGAACGATCAGATTCCTGCAGGAGAGTAACCGGATATTCGATCTGAAAAGGGGCTGTGAAAAAAGTGCTGTCCTGACCATCCATGCGTACTGTCGGATGCCTGAAATACAGGCATTCCTGCAGACGGGACGGAAAGGATCGGCGGCTTTTTTCACAGCCCCTTTTTGCAGATTTCTTCTGTTCTCCGGCAAAGGTTTTCTTTCGGATGGATCCCTATTTTACCTTCAGTTCTTTTTTGAACCGGGAATACATCCCGTTCGCCGTGTAAAGAGCCTGTACCGGATTATGTCCCAGGACACGGTCCTTTACGATCATCACTGTCGTAGGCGCTTCGGTATACTTCAGAAACAGTGTATCATGCCCTACGCAGAGACCGATGACGATGTTGAATTCCGTTCCCTGGGCGGCCAGGGCTTTTGCCTGCATGACAGGGTTGCACATGGACTCATGGCCGCAGCCCCCGTTCAGCTTCTTTTCCTCCGGCACACCAATCTCTGTCTTATCTACAGCCCCGATCTTACAACCGACCACGTACACATCCAGTCCTTTAGCCCGGAGTATCTTTGTAAAAATGCCGGTTTCCCGCATCAGCCCCACACAGGAAGCGATGCCGATCTTGTGATAACCCATCCGCTGAATAAATTCAATGGTCTCTTCCACACGGGTGAACCGGCCATAAAATTCCCCTTCGATACATGCGGAAGTCCTGGCGATCTTTCCCAGCTCTTCATCCTTATAAAGCTTCAGGACCTCGTCCAGAAGCCCGTGATCCACATTTTCCGTCAGGCAGAAGCCAGGGTACTTATCTTCCTGTCTGCTTCTGCAGGCAAGAACAGAACAATCCGCACAGGTATGCGTTACTTTTGCAGGCATATGGTCCTCCTTATCCCATTTTCATGGAGCAGCAATCTTCTCCAAACAGTTCTTCCTCCGAATACGCCGCCGCGCGGGCGGATTTCGTCAGTCCTGCAGTGTCGCTGCAACCTCCTCAGATGTATAGCTGTCCGGCACATCGTCAAAGAACAGATACGAGCCGTCCGCAAATTCCTTTGCGACAGTTCCCTCCTTCAGCACACCGATATCGGTAAGCTGCGCGACACTGAGATTGATGGCATCGTAACCGCCCTGTACGGAAGGAATATAATTGTAGCTGGAAAGTACAGACGCGTTAAACGCCGGATCTCCTGCCACATAATTCTTTTCGATCTGGAGCTGCGCCGTTTCCTCCGGATGCTCATCGACCCATACCGATGCCCTGAGAACCGCCCTTGTAAAAGCTGCCGCGACCTCCGGGTGCTCCTGCGCCACTTTTTCCGTCACCCATGCCCCGCAGCAATATTCGTCCTTAAAGCCTTCACTGGCTGCCGTATCGATGATGGCATTCAGGCCATATTCCCTTTCGAACTGGGAAGCGTTGGGATCGCCAAGGGCAATGGCGTCCACGGCGCCGTTCTGCAGAGCCTGCCCAAGGTCTGAACTTGAAAACACGAGGAACTCCACCTCCGGGTTTTCAACAGCGAAAGAAATCCCTTCCTTCGCCAGTGCCCGTTTTGTCACGATGGTTTCTGCCCCTGCAAGACCTGTCACGCCTATTCTCTTCCCGCGAAGATCCGCCACCGACTGGATCTCCGAATCTGCCGGGGCCAGCAGCTTGGTGCAGCCTGTATGGATACCTGCGGTAAATTTAATGTTCAGGCCATTTTCAATGGGCAGCAGGAATTTCCCTATAAGCCCGAAGCCTGCCTCTACCTGATCTGCCCCTGCGGCTTCCATGACGTGGGCCGCCTCCACCTGGATGTTCTCCGCTTCGATCCCTTCCTTCT
>JAFOJB010000294.1 GCA_017420455.1 Blautia sp. | reverse complement strand
ACAAAGGTCAGCCCCATCGCGGGAAACGATGTCACCCTCACCATCGATCCGGACTGGCAGTCGGCCATTTACGAACTTCTGAAGCAGCGTGTCGCCGGCATCCTTCTGGTAAAGACGGAGGCGGTGAAGGACATCGACTTTAAGTATATCGAGGATGCTTCCCAGATCACCATCCCCATCTACGATGTGTACAACGCGCTGATCGCCAACAGCGTCATCGACATCCGCCGGTTTGACGATGCGGATGCCTCCGATGTGGAAAAGCAGCTCTACAAGAGATTCCTGGCGAAGCAGGAACAGGTCTTCAAGATCATCAAGGACCGGCTTACCGGGGACAATCCTCCGGCCTACAAGAACGAGACTCCGGAGATCCAGGAATACTGCACCTACATCTGCGATACCCTTCTTCGGGATACGCTGGGGATCATCTCCAGGGCAGCGGTGGATCCCCAGGATCCGACCTATCTGGCCTATGTCAGAAAGGAAAGCATCAGCCTGAAGGAATACCTGAACTACGCGGCCAGCCAGAACTGGATCGATATTTCCAAGATCTCTCCGGAGGGAGAGTACCTGGATTCCACGGAGGTGTATACCTCCCTGACAGATTATGTGGTAGATTACCTGAAGACCGATTCCTCCTTCTCGAAGCTTTTATACAAATATATGCTGTTCGAGGAATCGATCTCCGGCAGAGAGATCTGCCTGGTCCTCTATGAACAGGGCGTTCTCTCCAAGGAGGACGACCATTACCAGGCTCTGGCCTCCGGCGCCATGGGACCCTACGACTTCATGATCCAGAAGATCTGGAACCTGCAGATCGAGCCGGCCCAGCTGGCGCTCACGCCCTGCTCCGCCTCCGCGGTGGTGGTGGATATCCATTCCGGCGATGTTCTGGCCTGCGTGTCCTACCCGGGCTACGACAACAACCGGCTCAGCAACAACATGGATACCAACTATTTCGCGAAGCTGGCGCTGGATCTTTCCAGCCCCTTCTTCAACAAAGCGACCCAGCAGAGGACCGCGCCGGGCTCCACCTTCAAGATTCTTTCCACCATTGCCGGAATGGGCGAAGGGGTCATCGACGACGACAAATATATCAACTGTACCGGCTCCTTCGACTATGTAGAGCCGCCTATCAAATGCTGGAATCTCTACGGCCATGGCCCCATCGAGATCAAGGAGGCCATCCAGGAATCCTGCAACTATTACTTCAACATGGTGGGCTTCCAGCTGGGAAAGGTGGGAGACAACGAATTCTCCGAAGCCCAGAGCCTTGCCATGCTGCAGAAATACGCGTCGGAATTCGCTCTGGACCAGAAGACCGGCATCGAGATCAGCGAGGCTTCCCCGAACGTGTCGGACAGCTACGCGGTGCCGTCCTACATCGGACAGGGAACCCATCTGTATACCACCAACCAGCTGGCCAGATACGCCGCCACCATCGCCAACAAGGGCACCGTCTACAAGGAAACCCTGCTGGACGAGATCCGTTCGCCGGAAGGCATCGTCCTGGAGAAATATGAGCCTGTGGTGGTGAATCAGATGAATGTCGCGGACAATGTCTGGGAGGATATCCATTACGGAATGCGCCGCGTGGTAGAGACCCACGACCAGTTCGACGACCTGAAAATGGCTGTCTCCGGCAAGACGGGAACCGCCGAGGAGGTCATCACCAGGCCGAACCACGGTCTCTTCATCGGGTTCGCTCCCTCCGACAACCCCCAGTACGCCATCGCCGTGCGGATCGCCAACGGATATACCTCCGGAAACGCCTGCCTGGCCGCAAACGATATCTTCAAATATATCTTTGAACTGGAAGACCCGGAAACCCTGATCAACGGCATCGCCGCGACCGATACCAGCGATTCCTCCAACGACTGATCCAGATCAGAATAAAAGAGATTATGATCAAACAATATAAATTCCGCTTTTACAATTTCCGGCTGGTATTTTACCTGCTGGCCATCAGCGGCATCGGCGTGGTGCTGGTGGGGTCCGCCATGCACGCCCTCCGGAACCGGCAGCTGATGGGAGTCCTACTGGGGCTTGCCATCATGTTCGTCCTGTCCCTGATGGACTACTCCTGGATCCTGAATTTCCAGTGGTCCATGTACGGCTTCAACATCCTGATGCTGCTGGGCGTCCGGCTCTTCGGAAACAGCTCCCACGGCGCCGCCAGGTGGATCAGCGTCGGCGGTCTTACCTTCCAGCCTACCGAGCTTTCCAAGATCCTGCTGATCCTGTTTTTCGCCAAGTTCCTCATGGACCACATAGACACGCTGAATACCGTGAAAACCCTGGCCATGTCGGTAGGGCTCCTGGCCGTGCCGCTGATGCTCATCTACGTACAGCCGGACCTGAAGAACACCATCACCATTACGCTGCTGTTCCTGATCCTGCTGTTCGTCTCGGGCTTAAGCTACAAGATCATCGGAGGAGCCATCCTCATCGCGGCGCCCCTGCTGGTCATCTTCCTGTCCATCGTGGTGCAGCCGGACCAGAAGCTCATCAAGGAATACCAGCGGGACAGGATCATGTCCTTCCTGTACCCGGAGGACAAGGAATACTCGGATGATATCGAGCAGCAGAACAACTCCAAGACGGCCATCGCCTCCGGAGAGCTGGTAGGGAAAAGGATCTCGGGAGACGAGGACACCTACTATGTCAATGAGGGAAACTTCGTTTCCGAGAACCAGACAGACTTCATTTTCGCGGTAGCGGGAGAGGAGTACGGCTTCATCGGCTGCTGCGTGATCATCCTGCTGCTGCTGGGCATTTCCATCGAGTGCGTCATCATGAGCCTGCGGGCCAAGGATGCGGCGGGAAAGATCATCTGCTGCGGGGTAGGGAGCATCATCGCCCTGCAGAGCTTCCTGAACATCTGCGTGGCCACCGGCCTTGCGCCGAACACCGGAACGCCGCTCCCCTTCCTGAGCTATGGACTTACCTCGATCGTCAGTCTCTATATCGGAATGGGACTGGTGCTGAATGTAGGACTGCAGAGCAGCGCCTACAAGGAGATCAAGAAGAAAAACTTTTATCAGAAAGAGAATGATTACCTATGACGACAAACGCATCTCCCTACGGCCGGAAGACTCCGCCGGTTTCCAGGACCGCCGTCCGCAGGACAAATACCCGCAGGAAAAATGCCCGCAGAAGACGGAGAAGGAACAACCGGATCAAAAAGACGCTGCTCCTTCTGTTCCTGCTTCTGCTGATCGTCGGCGCGGGAATCGGGATCATCTATATGTTGCGGGGCGGAAACATGACGACCATGGATTTCGCCTATTCCACCGCCACGGAATTTTCCAACACCCTCTCCGCCAAGGAAAACCTGAGGGCGGATCCCTTCGCGGAGAATCTCTGCGTGGTAGGAAAGGACGTGGATCTTCCCACGGCGACCCTGCAGGATTCCCAGGCGGGACTCCTTCTGGATATGAACCGGAAAAAGGTGCTGTATTCCAGACGGGCCTTCGAGCGGGTCTATCCGGCCAGTATCACCAAGATTGCCACCGCGGTCATAGCCCTGACCTATGGGGACATGAACGAGACGGTCACCATCCGCCAGTCCGACGTGGAGCTGGAGGAACAGGCACAGGTCTGCGGTTTCATGGAGGGAGACCAGCTGAAAATGGACCAGCTGCTCCGCTGTCTTCTGGTCTATTCCGGAAACGATGCCGCAGCCGCCATCGCAAGGCATGTGGGCGGCAGTGTGGAGGAATTTGTGAGCCTGATGAACAGCTACGCCGCTTCCATCGGCTGTACCGGCACGCACTTTACGAATCCTCATGGCCTGCCCGATGTGGACCATTATACCACGCCCTATGATATTTACCTGATGCTGAACGAAGCCATCAAATATCCGGAATTCACGGAGATCACCCAGCTCTCCGAGTATACCGTAAACTATACCCGCTATGACGGTTCTGCGGTGTCCACCAGGCTGGAGGCCACAGACCACTATCTGACCGGAGAGGCCACAGCCCCCAAGAACGTCGTCGTCCTGGGCGGGAAAACCGGTACCACCAGCGCCGCCGGCAACTGCCTGGCCATCCTGGTCCAGAACGCCTACGGAGAACCCTTCACCTCCATCGTGATGGGCGCCTCCTCCAAGGAAGTACTGTATTCCCAGATGAACTCCCTGCTCCAGAATATCAACGGAAGGATTTAGCCTGCGGGCAGGAGAGAAATAAATTCGAATT
>JAFOJB010000293.1 GCA_017420455.1 Blautia sp. | reverse complement strand
AGCTTTTTTCCATGAGCCGGAAAATGATCTTTTCGCTGTCCGGAATGACCGGGGACATCGAAAAGCCTGTGCTTCTCTTTCATGGGGAGAAAACCAGGTACAAAGACGCCCCGGAGCTGCGGTTCCTGGAGGAGAATCTCTTCCGCTACCGGAAAAAAACATATACAGGGGAGAAGAGTCCCAGGTTTTCTGGAATATCCGTTTTTCATGCGGCTTCTCCGCGGCAGGAGATTGCGGAGACAGCCAGGCGGATCCGGATGCAGGTCCGGGAAAAGGGGCTGCAGTTCGGAGATATCGCAGTGATCTGCGGGAGCCTGGAGGAGTATGCAGGTCTTTGCAGGGAGGAATTCCGGAAGGCGGGCATTCCCTGCTTCATCGATGAAACCCACAGTGTGCTGATGAATCCCTTTGTGGAATTCCTCCGTTCCTGTCTGGAGATGGTACTGTCCGATTTTTCGGAGGAGAGTGTGTTCCGCTATCTTCGCTGCGGCTTATCGGACATAGAAAGAGAAGAGACGGATGCCCTGGAAAACTATGTGCACGCGCTCGGAATCCGGGGAAAGAAAAAATGGCAGGAAAAGTGGCTTCGTCTCTATAAGGGGATGAGACCGGAGGAGCTGCCGCCCATAGAGGACTGCAGGAGCAGGTTCTGGGCAGAGGTCGGGAATCTGGCGGAGGGTTTTGGACAAAAAGAGCGGACCGTCCGGGAATATGCGGCAGTCCTGTATGCGTTTTCCGTATCCTGCGAGGCACAGAAGAAGCTGGCACAGCAGGAAAAGGATTTTCATGACAGGCAGGAGCTGGCCATGGAAAAGGAATACGCCCAGATCTACGGAACGGTGATGGAGCTTCTGGACCGGATGGTGGAGGTGCTGGGGGACGAAAGGATCCGTGGGAGGGAATTCCTGCAGATTCTGGAGACCGGCCTTTCCAAGGCCAAGGTCGCTCTGATTCCGCCCGGGCAGGACCAGGTGCTCGTGGGCGATATGGAGCGGACCAGGCTCAGAGATATCAAAGCCCTGTATTTTGTCGGGGTAAATGAGGGGAATATTCCCAAGAGCACACAGGGAGGCAGCCTTCTGAATGAGATCGACCGGTCTTTTTTTGCATCCCAGGGCGTGGAGCTTGCGCCGGACGCCAGAGAGCAGATGAGCATTCAGAGATTCTATCTGTACCTCAATCTGACAAAGCCTTCGGAATATCTGTGTCTTTCCTGCCCATTGGCCGATCTGAAGGGAGAAGCCCTTTCCCCCTCTTATCTGCTGCGCTCTCTGCAGGGACTGTTTCCCCTTCTTCAGCCGGAAATGGCAGGAGAGTCCGCTCTGGGGGAGGGAGAAGAACGGTATGCCTTTCTTCCGGAGGAAGCATCCTGTGGACTTGGACTTTTTACCCGGGGCCTGAACGAACGGGCATACAGAGAACAGGAACCGTTGTTCTCCGAACTCTACAGCTGGTACCTGCAGGATGCGTCCAGCCAGGGGCTGGTAAAACGCCTGGTGGAAAACGCTTTTTCCGGGAAGCCCTCTGACCTGATCAGCAGGGAGGCGGCAAAGGCGCTGTACCACGAGATTCCTGCCGGCAGCGCTACCAGGCTGGAACGATACGCGGCCTGCGCTTTCGCCCATTTCGCAGCCTACGGTCTGATGCTGCGGCCCAGGCAGGAATATGAATTCAAGGCT
>JAFOJB010000292.1 GCA_017420455.1 Blautia sp. | reverse complement strand
CTCCACCAGGACCTTGGAGATCTTGCCCTTGGCCAGAAGGTCTCCCGCCAGGATAAAGAAGGGGACCGCGATGAGGCTGAAGGAATCGCAGCTCTGGAACATTCTCTGTACGACGATCATCATTTTCTGGTCGCCGTACCCTGCGAACATGCTGATGGCGGAGGCAGTACAGATGGAAAAGGCCACGGGCACGCCCAGCGCCAGAAGTAAGATAAAGCTTCCGAAGATGATAAATGCCATCAGGTTTCTCCCTCCTTCCCGTCTTTCCCTTTCATTTCCTTCAGCATGAGCACCAGGGCGTGGAACGCGCAGATCACCATGCTGATGGGAATGCACAGGAAGATATATTTCATTTTGATGGGCAGCGTGGTCGCTGTTTTGTTCAGCTTCGTGACATAGCGGCATCCATAATAGAAAAGCACGATGAACAGGAGCATGCAGAGAAGATGAACAAAAATGCGCAGGAACCGTGTCACCTTTTCGGGAAAGGCTTCCTGGATAAAGGTGATGGCGATGTTTCCGCCGTGGCGGTACACACAGGTAGCGCCGAGGAAGGTGGACCAGATCAGAAGATACCGGGTCACCTCATCCGACCAGGTGAGAGCGGTAAACCAGGTACGGAAGATGATCTGGGCGGTGGTGATGATCACCATCGCCCCTATCATCAGTACGATCAGGACTTCGCATACTTTATCGAGAGAGTTGCTGATTTTCTCCAATGCTTTCAAGTTTCTGACCTCCCGGAATGCAGATTATTCAGCCAGTGTCTCCTGAATGCGGGAAATGTATTCGGCATACTGGGGATATGCGTCATAGACAGACTGTACGGCTTCCCGGAAGGAATTGATGTCCGGATCCTCTACGACCTCTACGCCGTTGTCCTTGATGGCCTGAAGCTGGCCTGCTTCCTGTTCTGCAACCCAGGCGCGCTCATACTCGGCGGCCTCCTGGGCAGCGTCGATGAAGATCTGCTGTGTCGCTTCATCCAGAGAGTTGAATTTCTCAAGGCTCATGGTGATGATGGCGGTAGAATAGCTGTGCCTGTCGAGGGTGACATATTTCTGACCATAGTCCCACAGGCCATAGGAGAAGATCACGTTGATCGGGTTTTCCTCGCCCTCAATGGTTCCCTGCTGCATGGCGGTCAGAGCCTCTGCCCAGGCCATGGGAACGGCATTCACGCCAAGGGCGGAGAAGGTGGCGGTATAAACCTCGTTCTCCATGACACGAAGCTTCAGGCCTTTTACGTCCTCTGCGTTATTTACCGGACGGACGGAATTGGTGATGTTGCGGAAGCCGCGCTCTGCGTAGGCAAGACCCTTCAGTCCTGCGTCCTCCAGGGTGGCAAGCAGTTCCTTTCCGATCTCTCCGTCCAGGATCTTGTAGGCTTCTTCGTTGTTGGCGAACAGGAAGGGCATGTCCAGAACGCCCATCATCTCAGAAAAGTTTACGAAGGGGCCTGCAGTGATGATTCCCATATCCAGCATATCCATGGACATACTGTCCAGCATGTCGGATTCGCCGCCCAGGGTACCGTTCGGATAGATCTCGATTTTGTACTCGCCGCCGGTCTTTTCTTCTACGATCTCGGCGAATTTTTCTGCGGCTACCTGGAAAGAATCCTGTTCGTTGACAGTGGTTCCCAGCTGGAGCACGGTTTCAGCCATGGCAGAAGAAGAAAGGCCAAGTGTCATGGCGGCGGTGAGAAGGATTGCTGCTGCTTGTTTTTTCATTTTGATTCCTCCATTTCTGATCCTGTGGTTCCGGGAGATATTCCGGTATGAAAAAAACTGCCCGGCTTCCCATGAAACACGTTCGCTTTTTCTTTACCATTTTACTATCTTAAAGCGAACTGTCAAGTGTTTTCATGAGAAGAGCCAGGCAGTGGTTCCTGTTCACAGCCCTCCGCAACATTCGGAATTCCCGCCCTGCGGGCTCTCCTGGCGCTTCGCGCCTGAATTCCTCATCTTGTCTTGTGGAGTGACAGCTTACCCCGTCCATTCCAGGCGACCCAGGATCCTTTCGT
>JAFOJB010000291.1 GCA_017420455.1 Blautia sp. | reverse complement strand
GGTTCAGGTGTGCAATAAGATCTCGCTGCTCCTTCAGGCGGTATGGTGCGCTGTGCTGTATTTTGTGATGGAGGCGATCTGCCGGCATTCCCTGCTTGAAGCCTGGAGTTTTATGACAGGAAGGCCATGGGTTTTTCTCTATAATACAGCCTTTATCTTTACGACCATGATGATCACCTACCTGTTCCGGAAGAGGATCTTCTGGAGGACCTTCGTCTCGGCGTTATGGCTTTTCCTGGCGATCGTAAATGGCATCCTGCTGCTGCACAGAGTGACACCGTTCACCGGACCGGATGTGAAGAATCTTTCCGATGCGCTTGCCATCGCAAAACGGTATCTGCCTCCCTATGGCGTGGTGCTGTGCTTTGTGCTGATCGGCGTTCTGGTGCTGGTCCTCCTGGTACTGCTGATCATTTCTCCGAAGTACAAAGGACGTATCAGATATCAGATCAATATTCCTCTGGTGATCATTGTCGGCGCGCTTTTTGTCGGAAGCACACAGCTTGCGCTCGAAAAAAGGGTCCTGTCAAATTATTTCGGGAATATCGCCTTTGCGTATCAGGACTATGGTTATCCCTACTGTCTGGCGACGACCATCTTTAATACAGGGATCAGCCAGCCGCGGGATTACAGCGAGGGAGAGGTAAACAGGATCCTGCGTTCCACGGCAAATCTGAAGGAAAGCATTCAGCAGGATTATCCGAATATCATCTTTCTGCAGCTGGAATCCTTCTTTGATCCGAAGCTGGTAAATTATCTGGATATTTCGGAGGATCCGATTCCGAATTTCCGGAAGCTCATGAAGGGCTATTCTTCCGGCTACCTGAAGGTACCGTCGGTCGGTGCGGGGACGGCCAATACAGAGTTCGAGTGCATTACCGGTATGAGCCTTCATTATTTCGGGCCGGGGGAATATCCCTATAAGTCCATTCTGAAAGAGACCACCTGCGAGAGCGCTCCTTTTGTGCTGAACAATCTGGGATATACATCCCACGCAGTCCATAACAATGAGGCGAATTTCTATTCCAGGAAGGCGATTTTTCCGAACCTTGGATTCAATACCTTTGTTTCCGAGGAATATATGGAAAATGAAGACCAGGTCAATGCGCTGGGCTGGGTGAAGGACAGTATCCTGACAGAGGAGATTGTGAAATGCCTGGATGCGACGGAGGGGCCGGATTATGTATATACGATCTCTGTGCAGGGCCATGGGGATTATCCGGACGAACCGATCCTGGAGAACCCGCAGATTACGGTTTCCGGCTCTCCGACCCAGTCTCTGGACTGGAAATGGGAATATTATGTAAATCAGATTTATGAAATGGATCAGTTCGTACAGGAGCTGGTGGATACGCTTTCTTCGTACCCGGAGGACGTAGTGCTGGTAATGTACGGCGACCATCTGCCGACCATGGGCCTTACGGTGGAAAACCTGGATAATAAATATCTGTTCCAGACGGAATACGTGATGTGGGACAATTTCGGCCTGAAAAAGGCGGATGAAAATGTGGCTTCCTATCAGATCGCTTCCGTGGTTCTGGACAGGGTGGGAATCCATGAAGGTACTATTTTCCGGTATCATCAGGCGAGACGGAGCACCCGGAATTATCAGCTGGATCTGGAAACGCTCCAGTATGACCTCCTCTATGGGAAGCATTATGCCTATGGTGGGGAGCCCGGATTCAAAAAGACAAAAATGCGGCTGGGGC
>JAFOJB010000290.1 GCA_017420455.1 Blautia sp. | reverse complement strand
TGGTAGACCGTGCCACGGATAAAGGTAAGCTCCGATACCGGAAGGCCGGCCTGCAGCGCCTGGGCTATTTCCACAATGGAATGCTCTCCCATTCCGTAGGAAACCAGGTCTGCTCCGCTGTCCAGCAGAATACTCCGCCGCACCTTATTCTCCCAGTAATCATAATGGGAAAGGCGCCGGAGGCTGGCCTCGATCCCCCCAAGAATGACCGGCACATCCTTGTAGACGCGCCGGATCAGGTTTCCGTAGACAATACAGGCCCGGTCCGGCCGGCAATGCGCTTCTCCGCCGGGAGAATAGGCATCCCTGCTGCGGGGTTTTCTGGAAACGGTGTAATGATTCACCATGGAATCCATGTTGCCGGCGCTCACAAGGAAACCAAGCTCCGGCCGTCCGAAAACACGGATACTGTCCTCCGATTTCCAGTCCGGCTGGGCAATGACGCCCACCCGGAAGCCGTTCCGTTCCAGAATGCGTGTGATGATCGCCGCGCCGAAGGAGGAATGGTCCACGTAGGCGTCGCCGGATACATAGACAAAATCCACGCTGGCCCAGCCCCGTGCTTCCATATCTTCGCGGGATACCGGCAGAAACCGGCGTTCCTCTTCCCCGGAGGCATTCTGTCTCCCGGTTCTTTCCTTTTCCGCGGCGGGAGAAATTCTTTTCATGGCGTTCTCCATTTACATGGCCTCTACCGACTGGGCGCGGTAGCCCTCGGCAATGATGTCCAGCTGCCGGTGGAAGCGCTCCAGCTGCTGAATGTCCTTGGTATTGAATACCCGGAGGAATTCATCCTGGATCTTCATGACCTCCCGCTGGTTGGAGACACGGTAAAGATTCTCGATGGAAAGCAGGATATCCTTCACGATATTTGCCTGCATCAGAGAGTAATTCTGGGCATCGATGATCTCGTTCCGCACGGAGGACATTTCCCTGTCCAGAGAGATGATGGCATCCGCCGATCTGGTCAGACGCTCGGCCACATGGGGAGGCATGTCTCCCTTGTACTTATACTGCAGGGAATGCTCGATGGTGGCCCAGAAATTCATGGCCATGGTGCGGATCTGAATCTCTGCCTGCAGCTTTCTGGGGCCGTCAAGAGTCTGTACCGTGTAATAGATGATCAGATGATAACTGCGATATCCGCTCTGTTTGATATGCTTCAGGTAGTCTTTTTCGCTTTTGATCTCCATGTCGTCCCGGTTCTGAATGATGGACGCCACGGTTTCTATATCCTCTTCGAACTGGCAGATAATGCGCACGCCCGCGATATCCTCCACATCCTCCTCCATACGGTTCATGGGGATGTTCTTTCTCTGCATCTTTTCCAGGATACTGTAGACGCTTTTCACTCTGCCGCTGACCTGTTCTATGGGGGAGTACATGTCATTCTGCCTGTGCTCCTCTATCATATGTTCGAATTTCAGCACCAGTTCCTTTACCGCCAGTTCATAGGGACAAAGTATATTTCGCCAAAGCTGGATTTCCACTTGTGTTCCCTTCCTTTATCTCATCTGTTCCAGCACTTTGCGGACATATGTGTATACCCTCTCTGCAGAAGCAATGTCCAGAGTCTCTTCAGATGTATGGATATTCTTCATATCCGGCCCGATGGATACACTGTCAAGCCCCGGGATCTTGTCGTAGAAAAGCCCGCACTCCAGGCCTGCGTGAATGGCCTCTACCCTTTGCTCATGGCCATACTGCTCCCGGAAGACCCTGACCATCAGATCCCGGAGCGGGGATTCCTTCCGGTATTCCCATGCGGGATAGCTTCCCTCCACGGTATAGGTCCCGCCGAGGAACTCCGTAAGGTAGCGAAGAGTGCTGCTCAGGGCTTCCTTTGCGGTCCCTACAGAGGAACGGACGCTGGAAACGGCCAGAAGTTCCTTTTCGCCGAGCTTCAGAATGCCGATATTGCTGGAGGTTTCTACAAGGCCTTCAATGGTGCCGCTCATCTTGCGGACACCGAAGGGGACGTTCATCAGGTAAAAGATCACCTTCTCCTGGCTTGTGGGAACCAGAGCGTTCTCCTCTGCCGCAGCCGAAACCACGCTGCAGGTAAAGGTGATCCCATCGTCGATATTGGCGTATTCCTTCCGAAGGGCTTCTGTGAGCTTCCGGCACAGGTCCTCTGCTGTCTTTGCGTCCTTCTCATCTCTGACCATGAAGGTACAGGTACATTCCCTGGTGATGGCATTGTCCTTCTCCCCGCCGTGGAGGGTTACCAGGGCAAAGCCGGTTTCCTGGGAAAGATCGTAAAGGAATCTTCCCATAAGGACATTCGCGTTCCCGCGGTTTTTGTGGATCTCCGCTCCGGAATGGCCGCCGCGCAGCCCGTGGAGACGGACCTCCACCAGAGTTCCCCCGACCATTTCCCGTTTTACAGGAAGGCGGGTATAAGCCCCCATGCCGCCGGCGCAGGAAACGGTAAGGATACCCTCTGCCTCGGAATCCATATTGATCAGGGTTTTCCCCTGAAGGACACTGCAGTCGAACCCGTCTGCTCCCAGAAGGCCGATCTCTTCATCCACGGTGAACAGGCATTCCAGCGCGGGAGCCGGAAGACTCTTGTCCTCCAGAAGCGCCAGGGCATAGGCGACGGCGATCCCGTCGTCCCCGCCGAGGGTCGTTCCTTCCGCGCGGACACAGCCATCCTCCACATGAAGCTTCAGCCCGTCCTTTGTGAAATCGTGTTCGACATCCGCCCTTTTCTCGCAGACCATGTCCATATGGCCCTGCAGAATGACCGGTGCGCTGTTCTCGTAACCCGGCGCGGCCTCCTTGCAGATGAGCACATTCTTCATTTCATCCTGCAGATATCGAAGACCATGCTCCTTCGCGAAGGAGACCAGATAATCGCTGATCTGCCCGATATTGCCGGACCCGTGAGGAATCCCGCAGATCTGTTCAAAATAGTAAAATACTCTTTCCGGCTTTAAGCCTTCCAGTACACCCATAAAAGCTTCTCCTCCTCTTTACAAAAAAGAGACATCCATTCCAGCTCCTTCGAACTTTCATAGATGTCCCCACTTTTTACATAGACTGATCTATCAGTTATCCTCATCAAGATCATCCACAAAATCTGTATCTTCGTCTTCTTCCTCGATGGGTTCGGAACTGCTGCTGGTTGCTGTATTCTGATAGGTATTGGATATAGCCGCTGCCTGCGCTGTCTGCGGTGCCAGCTCCGCCCGGTTATGGTTCACCACATCCAGACAATTCTGCAGAGAATCGATAAAGGCCTGATATTTGCTGCCGGCATCCTCGAGGGTTTCGGAAAGCACTGACTCGATATTCGCCATCATATCATCTGTGTAGGTGATCGCGGACAGGCGGATGGAATTCGCGTCGTTCGTAGCAGAATTCAGAATTTCCTGAGCCTGTCTGTTGGCGGAATTGACCGTCTCATTTGCCTGGACATAGGCTTTCTGCATGATTTCATGCTGGGTGACCATTTCCTGTGCTCTCTCGTTGGCCTGGGCGATGATGGCGTCCGCTTTGTTCTGAGCATCCTCAAGGATAGCGTCCTTGTTGCTGATGATCTTCTGGTAGCGCTTGATCTCATCCGGCGTTTTCAGGCGAAGTTCTCTTAAGTATTCAGATATTTCCTCTTTGTCTACGACGATTTTCCTGGTAGAAAGAGGCTGGAACTTACAGCTGTCCACATACTCTTCGATTTCTTCAATGATCTGTTCGATTCTGCTGCTCATATATACTTCTCCTTCATCGTTTCCTTATTTTCTGCTTCAGGGCGTCCGTAATTTCTTCCGGAGCGAATCTGCTTAAGTCTCCCCCAAATAACGCAACTTCTTTCATGATGGTAGAACTGAGGTACGCGTACTCCAGGCTGGTAGTCAGGAATACCGTGTCTACATCCGGAGCAAGGACCCGGTTTGTCTGGGCCATCTGCAGCTCATATTCAAAATCTGTCACCGCGCGAAGCCCTCTTACGATCACCTGGGCGTGGTTTTCCCGCGCGAAATTGACCGAAAGCCCTTCGAAGGGTTTCACGACTACATTTGGAATATCTATCACTGCCTTCTCAAGTATATTAACACGTTCTTCGACAGAAAACAACGGCGTTTTTGCAGAATTATGTAAAACGCCGACGACGACTTTGTCGAAGGAGATGCTTGCCCTTCTGATGATATCGAGGTGTCCGTAGGTGGCAGGATCAAAACTTCCGGGGTATACAGCAACTACCATATTTTACTCTCTTTTCTTGATTTTACTCTCTTTTCTTGATTTTACTCTCTTTTCCTGTGGGTCAGCTTCTGGATAAAAGCATGCTTGTTTGTCTTGTATTCCTTGCTGCGGACCAGGGTAAAGCCCATTCCTTCCAGATAGGAAAAGTCCGTGGAGAGGTCTGCTTCCACAATGATCCTGGTATTTTCGTCCGCGATGGAGCTGTTCTGCAGATAGAGCAGAATGCTCTTTTCCAGTTCCTTATTGTAAGGCGGATCCATAAATATATAATGGAAGGTTTCCTTCCCCTCCAGGCTCCGGAGCGCCTGCAGAACATCCATGGATAAGAGTCTACCACGTCCGGCAAGTTTTGTAAATGCAAGATTCTCCCGGATGCAGGCGCAGGCTTTGGGATTTTTTTCCACAAAAACAGCGGAACCGGCCCCCCTGCTCAGGGCTTCGATTCCGATGGCTCCGCTCCCGGCAAAGAGATCCAGAAAACTGCAGCCCGGAAGATCCGGCTGCAGTATGTTGAACAGCGTTTCCTTGATCCTGTCCGTTGTCGGTCTGGTCTCCAGTCCGGGGACTGTTTTCAGGTTCAGATGTCTGGCACTTCCGGCGATGACTCTCATTTCAGATTCAGTCTCCAGTCCAGGTCTCCTCTTTCAAGGGCGTGGATGAGCGCCTCCGCGGTAGCTATGTTCGTGGCACAGGGAATGTTGTACTGATCGCATCGTTTGACGATACTCACGATATCCGGTTCCTTGGGATCGATCATAACGGGATTGTAAAACAGAATGACCAGGTCCAGATCCTGTCTTTCCACCATCTCCATGAACTGCTTGTCTCCGCCGATGCTGCCCGCAAGGAATTTGTGGACGTGCAGGCCGGTTGCCTCCTCTATCCTTCGTCCGGTAGTTCCTGTGGCATAGACTTCATGCTTTGCCAGGATATTTTTGTAGGCAATGCAGAAATCCTCGATTAACACTTTCTTACTGTTGTGCGCGATGATTCCCAGGTTCATATTCGTCTCTCCGTTCTGCGAAATGTATATTCTTGTTTTATAGTAACCCTTTTCTATTATAACAAATTACACAAATTCCTGCAATTAAATCTCGGAAAATATACAAATTTAACAGTTTGTTCACAAAAGAAAAGCGGAAGCTGAGGAATTCCTTCACAATCCCCTTCCAGCGTCCGCTTTTCTTTCTTACATTGCTACAAATCCTGTGATCTCTCCGTTGATCACAAAGTGAGCGCCATTATCTTCCGGCTTCAGATATACCCTGAGTTCCTTGATGTCCTCGAGCTTTTTGCCCATTTCGTCTGTCCATACAGCCTTGATATCCTCGACGACATCCTTCACGTCCACCTGCTTGCCCCAGTACTGGACATAAAGCATCGTATCGGGCTCTGCTTTTTTCGGAGCGGATTTTTTCACGGCGGCCTTTTCTGCAGCTTCCTTTATGGTTTTTTCCGCTTTTTTAGCCTTTTCTTCGACAGATTTTACAGCTTTTTCCGCAGTTTCCTTTGCGGTTTTCACAGCTTTTTCGGCTGCCGCAGAGTCTGTTTTTCTGGTTCTGGTCCTGGCGGGTTTCTTTTTTTCCGGCTCTTCTGCGGCTGCAGTTTCCTCAACGGCCGCTGTGCTTTTTTCGGCAGTTTCCTTCACAGCCTCTGTCATTTCGGTCGGATTTGTTTTTTTTCTTGCCATTTTGACAACCTCCTATGCTATGCAAATAAATCCTGATATGCAAATATACCTGATATGCAAATATATCCTGGCAGACAATGCTTCCGGATGGGAATTTTGTAAAGTATGCCGGAATACGGGCAGCTGCAGAATCTGTTACAACATCTTATACTCATGAACGCAAATAACCACCGCTTCATGCCGGAACATCGCGCATTCACTCGTTATACGCCAGCCGCATCGGCAAATATAGATCATATACCCGTTAACGCAGTTAACTGCCGGATCTGTCTGAACCATCGGGCGTTCATCCGTAATACCTGAAATGTCTCAGCAGTAAATATCGTTATTGAGTATAAATTAACGCAGATAATATACTACTTCTGACGCTAAAATGCAACAGAAAATTTTCTTTTTGTTCATAAACAGATTTTTTTCCGGGTATATTCATCCAGCTTCTCCTTCAGGTATCTGTGGCCTTCCCGGGTGAGAAACGGGTCTTCCTGAAGGATGGAGGCGGCTGCTTCGCTGGCGGTTTTCAGGATATCGGCATCCTGGTAAATATCTCCGATCCGGAAATCCATCAGGCCGCTCTGACGGATTCCAAAGAGGTCTCCCGGGCCTCTCAGGCGCAGGTCCTCCGCCGCAATATGGAACCCATCGTTGGAGCTGTTCAGGATTTCCAGCCTTTTCCTGGTTTCCTCCTCCTGATTTCCCTGTATAAAAATACAGTAGGACTGATACGCTCCCCGTCCTACCCGGCCGCGAAGCTGATGGAGCTGCGCCAGGCCGAAGCGTTCGGCATTTTCCACCATCATGACGGTGGCGTTCGGTACATTCACGCCCACTTCGATGACCGTGGTGGAAACCAGGATATCAACGGCACCTTCGAGGAAGAGGGCCATAATCTCATTCTTTTCCTTCGGCTTCATTTTCCCGTGAAGGGCTCTGATCCGGATATCCTGTGGAAGGACGGTTTTCAGGTTTTCGGTGTAATCCGTCACATTCTCGATCTCCAGCTCGTCGTTCCCTTCCACCATGGGACATATTATGTAAACCTGTCTTCCTTCCCGTACCTGTTTTTCCAGGAAGCGGCAGGCTTTTTCCCGATAACTGGTGTCAACCACGCAGTTTTTGATGGGAAGACGGTTCCTGGGAAGCTCGTCCAGGATGGAAATATCCAGGTCTCCGTACAGGATGAGGGCCAGTGTCCTTGGGATGGGCGTGGCGCTCATGACCAGCACATGCGGGGAACGGCCCCGGGAAGTAAATTCTTCTCTCTGCTTCACTCCAAACCGATGCTGCTCGTCCGTGATCACCAGAGCCAGGTCCTGATAGACCACCTTTTCCTGGATCAGCGCGTGGGTACCGACGATCACCTTTGCCTGTCCGGTACGGATTTTTTCGTACCGCTCCTTTTTTTCCTTCGCGGTCTGGGAGCCGGTCAGAAGGACCGGGCAGTAGTTTTCCAGACCGTTCTTTTCCAGAAGGGAGGTCAGCGCTTCAAAATGCTGGTTCGCCAGCACCTCCGTGGGAACCATCAGGGCAGACTGGTGTCCGTTTTCCGCAGTCAGGATCATAGAAAGAAAGGCCAGGATGGTCTTTCCGCTTCCCACATCTCCCTGTACAAGCCGGGACATGACACTGTGTCCGCAAAGGTCCCTTTCGATCTCTGTCCATACATTTCTCTGGGCTTTGGTAAGCTCATAGGGAAGGGATTCGATCACCTCCTCTGTCTTCCACACCGGCTTCAGATGGAACTCATTTTCCGCGGCGAGGGTGTTTTCCCTCATGGTCCGGACCGTAAGCAGAAACAGAAGAAATTCATCAAAGACCAGCCTTTTTCTGGCGGTCAGAAGCGCCTCCCTGGTCTTTGGAAAATGGATCGTCCTGACGGCCTCGCTTTCCTCGCAGAGCCGGCAGCCTTCCCTGATTTCCGGCGGGAGAAAGTCCGGAAGGAGTTCCTCTTCCTCCAGGCATTTTTTCACCATCCTGGTGACAGTTTTGTTGGACAGGCCTTCCGTAAGCGAGTAGACCGGGCGAAGGGTTTTCAGAAGCTCCGCGTAGGCTTCTACCGTAAAAATCTCCGGATGCTCAAGCTGCAGGCGGTTCTGCCGTTTTCCCGCCCTTCCCCGGAATATGTAAACCGCGCCTTTCTTCAGGGTGCTCCGAAGGTACGGGGCGTGGAACCAGATTGAAGGGATCCTCCCGGAGCGGTCCGAAAGGGTGACCCCGATCACATTCCGGCTTCCGCCCCGGTTGATATAGATTTCGGAGGCCACCTGCGCCTTTATGGAAAAGACCTCCCCTTCCCGTAATCCGCTGATGGGAACCGGCTCCTGGAAGGCGTCATAGTTTCTGGGATAATAGTGGAGAAGGGCATCCGTCGTATCGACGCCGACCTTTGCGAAAAGCTTTTCCGTCTTCTCCCCGACCCCCTTCAGTTCCCGAAGTGGTTTCATAAGTCCTCTCCTCCATGAAAAGAAAACATTGAAAAGAAAGCATTGAAAAGAAAGCATTCCTTCTGCTCCGGACCCGGATCTTCCGGATGCAGAGCAGAAGGAATGCTGTGAATTCCTGTTATTCTACTGATATAATATAGTAATAAATTGGCTGGCCGCCGTTGTTTACTTCAATTTCGCAGTCAGGATACAGCTCGTTCAGCTTTTCGGTAAGAGCGCTGACTTCCTCTTCTCTGGCACTGGAGCCATAGTAGACGCTGAGGATCTCGCTTTCGTCGTCCATCATGGCCTTCACGGTATCCAGGGCTACATCGTTGAGACAGCCGCCAACGGCCATGATCCCTTTATCTCCGATCCCCATGATATCTCCCTCGTGGATCTCTTTTTCGTCTACGCGGGTATCGCGGACGGCGTAGGTGATCTGGCCGGTCTTTACATGGCTGATAACTTCCTTCATCTGTTCCAGGTTCTCCTCGCCGCTTAAGTCCGCCGCGAACGAGATCATGGCGGAGATTCCCTGGGGTATGGTCTTTGTGGGGACTACGATGATCTCCTTATCCTCGGTAAGATCCCTGGCCTGGTTGGCCGCGAGGATGATGTTGCTGTTGTTCGGCAGGATGTAGATGGTTTTTGCATGTACATGGTCGATGGCCTTCAGCATATCATCCGTACTGGGATTCATGGTCTGGCCGCCTTCGATCAGATAATCCACGCCAAGATCCGTGAAGATCGTGGAAAGCCCTTCGCCAGAGGAAACGGAGATGAATCCGTGTTCCTTCAGCGGAATCCTCATTCTGTCCTCTTTTGCCTGCTCCTTCGCGAGACGCTCTGCATCCTTGATGAGCTTTTCCTGGTGCTCCTCGCGCATATTGTCGACCTTCATGCGGGAAAGCGCGCCGTATGTCAGGGCTTTTTCAAAGGCCTGCCCGGGATGATTGGTGTGGACGTGGACCTTGACGATCTCTTCATCCGCCACAACCACGATCGAATCTCCGATGGAATTCAGGAAATCCTTGAAGGCATGGACTTCTTCGTCCGTGAGGGGCTCGTTGAGAAGGATGATGAATTCCGTACAGTAGCCGAATTTGATCTCCTTCTCTGTTTCCGGGCTGATCTTTGTGATTCCTGTGGGGCCCTTCGGAGCGGTAAAGCTGGAATAATCCACGACTTTTCCGTAAAAGCCGTCGATGGCTCCGCGAAGTACCTCCACAAGGCCCTGTCCGCCGGAATCCACCACGCCTGCTTCCTTCAGAATGGGAAGCATGTCCGGGGTTTTTTCCAGGGTTTCTTCTGCGTGCTGGAAGATGATATTGAAAAACTCCTCCAGGCTTTCCGAAGTATCCGCGATAGCGGAAGCTCTCTGCGCCGCTTCCTTCGCTACCGTCAGAATGGTTCCTTCCTTCGGCTTCATGACGGCTTTGTAGGCCGTTTCCACGGCTTTCTCCATTGCCGAAGCCAGGATCGGGGCGTCCAGTTCTTTGTATTTGCTGATGACGCGGGTAAAACCGCGCAGCAGCTGTGAAAGAATGACGCCGGAATTCCCCCTTGCTCCTCTGAGGGAGCCGGAAGAAATCGCTTTTGCCAGTGATTCCATATCCATCTCTTCGATCTTGGATACTTCACCAGCCGCTGAAAGAATTGTCAGCGTCATGTTTGTGCCGGTATCACCATCCGGAACTGGGAAAACATTCAGTTCATTGATCCATTCCTTTTTTGCTTCCAGATTCTTGGCTCCGGCCAGGAACATTCTGGAAACAACACTGGCATCTATGGTTCTGGTGTTCACCACATAATCCTCCTTTATGGTATAGCGTTGCCGGGAGACAGTGGTATGTCAGTCTATACCACGGATTCCCTCTACATAGATATTGATCTTTTCTATCTCCATCCCTGTAAATGCTTCCACCTTGTATTTCACATTGTTTACAAGGTTTTCGCAGATTGTCCCTATATTTACCCCATATGCGACGATCACATGAAAACTGAGTCTTATTTTATTGTGTTTTGTTATCTGAACACTGATTCCATGCTGCAGACTGTCCCGACGAAGGAGTTTTACAAGGCCATCCTTCATACTGACTGCGGCCATACCGACAATTCCAAAGCATTCCACTGCTACACTTCCTGCATAGGCAGAAATTACATCAGTGTCGATGATGATCCGTCCAAGGCCGGAATCTATAGATCCGCTCATAAAGTATCCTCCATTCTTGTCTTCTCTTGTCTTCTCTCCCAGGAGCCGTCCGGAAACACCCGTTCACCTCTGCAGCGATTTTCTTTTTCTGTGTATTTCCGAAACTGCGTCCACAGCGGACTATGGACCGCTGTTCCGGAACAGCGCAGTCGAAGAAAAAGGGCAAAATGAAATGTATTTCTGAACAGATCCATAATTTCTGAAGGTAAATATGCTTAGGAACTGTCCATAAATACCCTTTACATCTTGCGCGTCTGAATCCGCCCGGGCTGCGCTGCAGTCATTCGTCGATGCCCGCATCGACTCATTCCTCCGCCTTGTCTGAACGATTTATCCTGCACCATCTGTAAGGGTTATTTCTGTACAGTTCCATAAGAACTGTATCTTCACAGCATATGCAAAAGTATTATAACCTCTTTTCCTTAAAAAGGAAACATAAAATTTCTACTTTTTCTTTTTTTTGCTTGCAAAAGGAAAACCCATCTGTTACAATAGAACCTGTTGAAAAAAAGCGGCAAGGAGGTGCTAAACATGGCTAGATGTGCAATTTGCGATAAAGGAGCTCATTTCGGAAATAACGTGAGTCATTCCCATAGAAGATCTAACAAAATGTGGAAGTCTAATGTGAAGTCTGTCAGGATCAACGCTGAAGGTGGAAATACGAAAAGAATGTACGTCTGTACTCCCTGCTTAAGGACCAGTTTGAAAAACGGCCTGATCGAGAGAGCCTGATGTTGAGGGGTTCCGGAATGTAAAGGTGCTGTATGCAAGCCCGCGCGGCGCGTACAGCATTTTTTTTGTTTTCAGACAGGGAGTCGGGGCGGGTCCTTCGATGGTTACAGTTCACGGTCTCATCGGCCGGGGACTGTAACCTTCGATAGCCGTTCGCCGTCAGGTGCGCGCTCGCGCAAAAGCGGACGGAGCTGCTCTCCATTCGGGAGCAGACCCGTCCGCTGTTTTTTCTTTTTCAGATTTCGGTGCCGCCGTCATCATTACCGTCGGAGGAGCCCGGCATGAACTTGTTCACGATATCCGGGACCAGCTCCAGGACCTTGTTCAGACTGTTGTCGTTTTTCACATTGACCAGCTTTGTGGTTCCTTTGGAGATGACCAGCAGGGCGCAGGGAGACATCTTTCCCGTAAGACCGCCGCCGCCATTGTTCGATTTATCCCCGGCAAAGGATCCGGCTCCGACGCCGAAGGAAACGTCCATGAGTGGAAGGATCGTGGTATCCCCTACCTTGATGGCGTCTCCTACCACCGTTTTTGCCGACAGAAAACCGTCCATTCCTTCGAAGAGAGAAGCTACGGTGTCCTTGAAGTTATTCTCGCTGCCCATATCTAAACCTCCTTGTGTTTCCAATTCCTGATGACGTTCCGGACATCCCTGCACAGAAGCAGCCTTGCGGCAGCCAGGGCGAATACGATCAGCATGATCCTTCCTTTCAGAAAGACCTCGCCCTCCAACGCATTTTCACACTGGAATTCCGGAGTGACAATGATCCTGTTTTTATGGATGGGGATGGTGGCGCCAAGGACAGCCAGAATCCCGCCTGTCACGGAAGGATCCTCGTGGTCGAAGGTGATATGCCCGGATATTTCCGTCGGCAGCATATGTTTCACAAGTCCTTTTACCCTGGAAACCCCCAGGGCAATGGCTGCCTTCGTACTCTCGTCCGTGAGAAAATCCCTCCACCATCCGGTTTTTTTCATGTTTCTACTGAACGCGGACTTCTTATTTTCCAAAGCCGATGAGAAAGCCGATGCCCGTGCTTTTATTCTGCCGAATCCCTGCGGCTGCGCATTTCTGTACTCCGCAGCTTTTTCCTGTCTGTGCTCGGGCGGCGCTGAACTGCTCTGTCTGGCAGGCCTTCCCGTTCCGTGCTCCATGGGTGCTGAACTGCTCTGCTCCGGCGGCCTGGCACTGTTCTGCTCCGCCGGTTTTGTTCCGAAATCTTCCGGTGATCCGGTATTGCTGTTTTCCGACGCTGCTGTACTGCTGTTTCTCGATGTTGCTGAACTGCTGTTTCTCGATGTTGCTGTACTGCTGTTTTCCGATACTGCTGTACTGCCGTTTTCCGGCGGTTCTTTCCCGTTCAGCTCCGCCGGCTCTGTTCTGCTGTCTTCCGGCCTGCCTGAAGCGCTTCGGCCGGCAGGCTTTTTCTCCTTCTTTGTTCCTGGCTTCTTCCTTCTTTTCTTCCACCCTGAAAAAAACTCCGGCGGTCTGCCGAAGATTCTGAAGCTCAGGGAAGACGTTTTTCCCTGATACGAAAAGGCCAGGGATAATATGCCGAAAAGCCAGGATACCCTGCCGGAAACACCGGCGCCTGACAGAGAAATGTCCCGTTCCTTTCCCCCCCGGACCTGATAGCGGATGGGACAGAACAGGACTATA
>JAFOJB010000289.1 GCA_017420455.1 Blautia sp. | reverse complement strand
GGCTGTGGATGACCTGTTTGCGCCAGTTCACATTTTTTACATAAAAATTTTATGTTTATTTGAGAAAGTATGGTGTATAATAGGAAAAGCTATAGCCTGAAAAGGGAGACGGGTCATCTGAAAACTTTGTATATCAGGATATTCCTGCGGATAAGAGGAGTATATCTGATCAGGGCTGTATCGACGAAAATAAGGGAGGCAAATTATGGGAAAAAAGCTTATCAACATGCTGCTGTTCCTTCTGGTGGCGGCAGGGTGTATCCTCATGACCCTTTATGTGGGAAGAGATAACAGAGAAGTAATGCTCTACAATTTCGTATTTATGGGCATTATGATCGTTGTGTATTTTGCGGGTCTGTTCGGAGGAATGTTCCGGATGGACGATCTGGGAAGAGCGCTGCACAGGTGCTCCCAGGAGATCATTTCCATCTTCAAAATACCGGGAAAGGCCAGAACGGAGGATCTGGCGGTACTGGAGGGAAGCTTCGAGAACAGATTCCTGGATAAAAAGCTGAGAGAGTTCACGGAGGATGTGGGGAAAACCCAGGAAGGCATCGGCGATGTGGAGGATTATATCAACTCCGACGAGCTGGATATCTTTGTACATAAACGCCTCCTGGAAATGGTGCCCGATATTTTTACCAGCCTTGGAATCCTCGGGACTTTTATAGGACTTGTATGGGGACTGAAAAATTTCCAGCCCAACAACTACGAGGCCATGACGACCTCCGTTTCCGCTCTGGTAGACGGAATCAAGGTCGCTTTCCTGACCTCCATCTACGGCATCGCCTTTTCCATCATCTATTCCTGCGGGATGAAAAGCGCATATTCCGATATGTCGGAAAGGCTGCAGGTCTTTCTGAACCGGTTCCACAGCTTTGTCATGCCGTCCGCGGAAAATGAATCCAGAAACCTCCTGGTGGCAAGCCAGAAGATCCAGACCGACGCCATGAACAATATGGCGGAGCGTTTTTCCGGACAGATGGCGGACAGCTTTGAAAAGGTCATTACCCCGACCTTCCAGAAAATGAACAGCTCCCTGGATATGCTGGTCACCTCTGTGACGAAGGTGCAGACGGAAGCCATCCAGGAGATCCTGAATGTTTTTATCAGCGAGATGAGGAGCTCTTTCGACATGCAGTTCCAGGACTTCAATGAAGCCCTCGCAAAGCTCACAAAGGCAGAGGAGGAATGCACCCGGTATACGAAGGAGCTTTATCAGTCCCTGAGCCAGGAGCTTGCCTCCAGCTTCACGCAGCAGGAGGATGCCATGCGGGAATCCGTTACCCAGATGGGGAACCTGCAGAGCAGGTTTATGTCTACAGCCGCTCAGATCACCAAAGAAAACCAGGCGATCCAGAAACAGCAGCAGCAGGATTACCAGCATGTGGCGCAGTATATGAAGGATGCCGAGCAGTCCGCGGCGAAGTTCTGGGTAGCCTGCAACCAGACCATGAAGCGGTATGTGGAGACCTGCGCGGAAACCATGGAGGGCGTAAGCAAGGCAGGAAACCAGAGCGTAGAGCTTCTTGCGGATTACCGGCGGATGGTAGAGCAGTTCGACGCCTCCATGAAGGATTACGCGGAATACCAGAAGAAATCCTATCAGACCATGGAGCAGGTGAACCGTCTGCTCACGGATATTTCTGCCGTGGGAACAGGAAATGCCGCCATCACCAACGGGCGGAATGTGACCATGAAGCAGCAGGAGAACATGAGCAGGATGCTTCAGCTGATGGAAGCACAGAATTCCAATACCCAGTCGCTTCTGGAGGAGCTCCAGCGGGATATGCGGGAATTGCAGAAGACTTCCCAGAAGGGCGGCAAATTTACGCTGTTTAATAAATGATCCCGGTGCAGGAAGCACATTTCGATGAACCGGAAAGCGCATTTCGGGTTACCTGGAATCATAAATAAGGGGATATGCTATGAGCCGTAGAAAAAAGACAGAGGACAGTGGTTTTAACGTTTGGCGGTCCTACTCCGATATGATGGGAGGCGTCCTGCTGCTTTTCGTCCTGATCATGTGCGTCACGCTGTTCCAGGCGCAGAAGAGCTATAACGAGAGCATTAAGGAACGGGATGAAAAGATCTCTCTGCAGGAGCAGTATACAGCAGAACTTCTGGCCAAGCAGAGGGCGCTGGAGGAAAAGGAGGGCGAGCTCACCCAGACGAATGCCGAGCTGAAGGACAAGAATGTGCTGCTTTCGGAGCAGCAGGCAAAGATTGACGAGCAGCAGGCAAAGCTGGACGAACTGGCTGCCCAGCTGGCGCAGCAGAAGGCCACGCTGGACGCCCAGCAGATCAAGCTCGGCGAGCAGGAGACCGCTCTGAACGAAAAAACAACACAGCTTGCAAATCAGCAGAAAAAGATAGATAATATAATCGGTGTAAAAGCAGAGGTGGTAGAATCTCTGAAGGACGAGTTCGCGAGGAACAATATCAATGTGGACATCGACGCCCAGACCGGCGCTCTTACCCTGAAAGCCAACGTCATGTTCGGGAAGGATGATTCCGAGCTTACGGAGGAAGGAGAAGAAGCGCTGAGAAGCGTCTTGCCCATTTACTGCAGGGTGCTTCTGCAGGAGGATTACAAGCCGTATCTCGGCGAGATCCTCATCGACGGATATACCGATACCGATGGAGATTATGGATATAATCTGCAGCTTTCACAGATGCGTTCCCTGGCGGTGGCAGAGTATCTCCTGGAGATTCAGGATGAGTTCCTGTCCGACAGGGAAAAGACGGACCTCCAGAGCTTCCTTACGGTAAACGGTCATTCCATGGCAAACCCGGTGCTGGACGCCTTCGGAAATGTGGATATGGATGCGTCCCGGCGGGTGGAGGTCAAGTTCCGGCTGAAGGACGACGAGATGATCCAGGAGCTGAACAGGATATTGACCACAGAAGAGCTTGCCGCTGCGCCAGGAAACTGAAAACAAGGCAATGACAGGGAAACAGGGCGGAAAAGAAGAATGATGGCCGGTTAACAGGGCGGAAACATAAGGCAGTAAAAGGGAAACCAGGCAGAAACTGAGAGGAAAAACGATGACAGGTAAACCGGGCAGAAACGATCCCTGCTGGTGCGGAAGCGGGAAAAAATACAAGAAATGCCATGAGGCATTCGATGAAAAGCTGGATGGACTGAGGGCGAAAGGACTTCCGGTGCTCTCCCGCAGCCTTCTGAAGACACCGGAGCAGATTGAAAAGATAAAGGAAAGCTGCAGGATCAATGTGGCGGTGCTGGATTATGTGGCAGCCCACATCGGGCCGGGCATCTCCACCGCCCGGATCGATGAATGGGTACATCAGGAGACCGTCCGCCACGGAGGGATTCCTGCTCCCCTGAATTACAACGGATTTCCCAAAAGCGTCTGCACCTCCATCGATCATGTGGTGTGCCACGGGATCCCTTCGGAGAAAGAGATCCTGAAGGAGGGAGACATCATAAACGTGGATGTTTCCACGATCTACAATGGTTATTTTTCGGATTCCTCGCGTATGTTCTGCATTGGCGAGGTCAGTCCGGAGAAAAGGGCGCTGGTGGATACCGTCAGGGAATGCGTAGAGATCGGCCTTTCGAAGGTACAGCCCTGGACCCCCATCGGGAACATGGGACATGCGGTCAATATGTACGCGGAGGAGCATGGCTACAAGGTGGTGCGGGAAATCGGGGGCCATGGCTGCGGCCTGGAATTCCATGAGGATCCCTGGGTGAGCTATACCTCGGAGGAGGGCAGCGGTGTGATCATGGTCCCGGGAATGGTCTTTACCATTGAGCCCATGGTGAATATGGGAGGCGCCGCCATCGAGACCGACCAGGAGGATGGCTGGACCGTACGGACGAAGGACCGTTTGCCCTCCGCTCAATGGGAGATCATGGTTCTTGTCACCGAAAACGGCCACGAAGTGTTATGCTGGTAAGCAGGATCTGTCGTTTTTTTGCGGGTTTCTGAGAAGAAGGAAGACAGATTTTATTCCTGTGAGCAGCGGACCAGGCGGACGAACCTGCCTGTCCATCTGACTGTGGACCGTGTTCCGGCGGCTTGCAGAATCGTCATCCGGCATCATTTTATGTCAGTACATACTTGCATATCAGAGGAGGAAGGGTATGAGCAGTTCACAACAGAAAAAAATGCCTGCTGCAGGGCTGGTCTTTTTTGAGAAGTTTGAAAAACCGAGACAATATGTTATTTTTCACAGGGTAATGGTAAAAGGCCAGAATCCCATGGAGGTATTCACCACCTCCAGTCTGCAGCTGGAATATTCTTTCCTTGACAAGGAGCAGTGCGAGATCTATGAGGAGGACGGAAAATGGATCTTCCGCAATCTTTCCGAGGATGTCTATACCTTCGTCGGAGGCAGGAATCTGCAGCAGGGGCAGACGGCTGTCCTGAAGGACGGCTGCGTGATCCGTCTTGTGAATGAAAGAATGCTCACGGCTATTTTCTTTGAGAATTATGTCAGCGGCAGGGACTGGCGTGTCCTGAATATGGATGATGGCCGGCATAAAGTGGATATTTTCAAAAAATCAGAAGATAAAGAAGACGTCAGCCTCAGCTTTCAGTTCGAGGGCGGGCACTGGCTCATGGAGGAATTCCTGGCGGAGGAGGTCCTGCATAACGGAGAACCTGTCAATGACAAGGTAAAGATCCGGATCGACGACATGATCCAGATCCAGAATACCAGGTTTGTGTTTGAAGGCTCCGGCCTTGTGTATGGCTACCCGCTGCAGGACAGCGGTCTCTCCATCAATATTGACGAACGTTCTGTCCATAAGGCGATGAAGAAGACCACCCTGCTGAAGGATATCAATCTTTTTATCGAGCCCGGAAACATGGTCCTGATCCTGGGCGGCTCCGGAGCCGGAAAGAGTACCTTTGTAAATGCAGTCACCGGCTATGAAAAGGCCGATGCCACCATAAAGGAAGGGGATCTGGATTACTATCAGGACTATGAAAAGGTAAAGCACCGGATCGGCTTCGTTCCGCAGGAAAACCTGCTCCGCGAGGAGGATACGGTAGGAAATACGGTGAAAAACGCCGCGGATATGCGGCTTCCCAGGACCATGAGCCAGGAGGAGAAGCAGCGGAGGGTGACGGCCGTGCTGGAAACCTTCGGACTTACCGGCAGAGAGAAGGAGTTGGTCTCCAAGCTCTCGGGAGGACAGAAAAAGCGTCTTTCCATCTGTACGGAATTCATTGCCTCCCCGTCCCTGTTCATCCTGGATGAGCCGGATTCCGGTCTGGACGGGATCATGGCAATGGAGCTGATGGAAAACCTCCGTATGATCGCCTGCTCCGGAAAGATCGTGCTGGTCATCACCCATTCGCCGGACAGAGTAGCCCATCTGTTTGACAAGGTGATCGTCCTTGCCAAGAGCACAGAGACAAAGGTAGGACAGCTTGCCTTCTATGGAGGAATCCAGGAGGCAAAGGATTTCTTCGAAGCCGACAGCCTGGAAAACGTGGTGAAGTGCATCAACGCGAAGAATGAAGGCGGGGACGGAAGGGCAGACGAATTCATCGGGAAATTCAGGGAATATCAGGAAAAACGGGACAGGGCGGATGCTCTGACGGCGGAGGATTTTGAAGAAGTAACGCAGAAAGAGGAGGAGACTCCTGCTGTAAAGAAGGCCGGGAAAGAGGTATACAAGAGCCGGGCGGAGCAGGTCCCCGTATATCTGGGAAAACAGTTCCGGCTCATGTTTACGGAAAAAAACTGGAAGGTTCTTCCCATGGCGGCCATCATCGCTTTTCTGGTGGTCTATGTCCTCGGGCAGAAGATGTTCCGGAACATGGAATTTACAAAGTATGGTTCGCTGGCGGTAGTCTGTGTCTGCATCTGGAACGGTATGTTCAATTCTATCCAGGCGGTCTGCAAGGAAAGAAGCATCATCAAGAGAGAGCACAGGGCAGGTCTGCATATTACGGCATATCTTGGCGCCCATATGCTCTAACAGGCGCTGATCTGTATTCTGCAGGTGATCATCACACTTGTGATCTTCCAGGTTTTCGGGATGTTTTTCCCGGACAGCGGACTGATCACAGGGTCCTTCCGGGTCGATCTGGCCATCTCCATGTTCCTGATCACCTATGCGGCGGATATGCTTGCCCTGATGGTATCCTGTATTGCCCATACCACCACAACGGCGATGACCATCATGCCCTTCCTTCTGGTGGTACAGCTGGTCTTTGCGGGAGGGATTTTCCCGCTGCAGAGCCGCGGCGCACAGTTTATTTCCAATTTTACGCTCAGTAACTGGGGTATCAAGGCAGTAAATGTGGGGGCAGATTATAACAGCCAGAACTCCATCATACTGACGCAGGCCATCCAGACCATGAGCGATCCGACGGACGAGGTAATGGGGAAGATCCACGATGTCCTGGCCCTTCCGGAGTTAAAGGAGAAGCTGGAAACCTGGACAGCCCAGAAGCTCCAGAATCCGCTCTTTGCGCATACCGTACCGAATCTGCTGAAGTGCTGGGGGATACTGCTGCTGTTTACTGCCATATATACTCTGATCGGTCTTATTTTCCTCGAGTTTATTGACCGGGATAAGCGCTAGGAAGGAGGGAAGGCAATGAAAAAGATCCTGTTTTCAGCAGTTCTTGCCGTGTTTCTTCTGGCCTTCTCCTCCATTGCCGGTGCGCAGACGCAGGAATCTTCCGCGGAAGAAAATACAGAAGGGATGCTGCAGAATGACGCGGCAGGCGTTATGGTACAGACCATCGAAGATACTCTGAGCCTGACATCCTCTGCCATGGACGAGGAGAGCTTCAGCAGCTTTGTAAACGAACTTGGGCAGATGATCAGGGATGTGGACCTGGAAGAGCTGAAGGAAAATATGAAGCTGGTCCTGGCGGTCGTCAGTTCCGAAGAGTTTCAGAGCCTTGTCCAGTATCAGGAGGTAATAGATCTTGCGGCTCTGCTTCTGAAGAAAGGGGCGGAGACTGCTGTGACCGAAAAGGAGCTGACGGAGAAAATCCTGCAGACCCTCGGGCTCGATGAAAGATGGATCAGGGCATGGACCTTTGTCGCGGATCATTCCGAGGAGATCAGGGTTGTTCTGCAGGAGTTTGCCGGGACCGAGGATGGGGCAGCGCTGTTGAAGCTCCTTGGCGACAAGGCCACTCTGGAGAACCTGCTGGACCTGATGCAGGCGCTTTCCACGGTGCAGCTTTCGGAAAAAATCTCTTGAAATCCTGAGAAAGATATTGTATAATCCCTTATGTTGCGAAAAAAGATGGTCCGCTGTTACCGTGACGGGTATTATGAACATCCAGATAAAAGGAGAAAAGTAATGAACGAAATCATCAGAAAAATCGAGTCCGAGCAGCTGAAGGCTGAAGTACCCCAGTTCAGAGTAGGAGATACCGTAAGAGTACACGCACTGATCAAAGAAGGCACCAGAGAAAGAATCCAGATCTTTGAAGGAACTGTCCTGAAAAGACAGGGCGGCGGCGTGAAGGAAACCTTCACCGTAAGAAAGAATTCCAACGGCGTCGGCGTTGAGAAGAGCTGGCCGCTTCATTCTCCCCATGTTGTCAATGTAGAAGTCATCCGCCGTGGTAAAGTACGCCGCGCGAAGCTGAACTACCTGAGAGACCGCGTAGGCAAATCCGCGAAGGTAAAAGAGCGCATGAGATGATCTTCTGTCTGCTCTGAAGCTGCAACAGAATATGATTTTCGGAAAGGGACAATAACGACTGTTTATTGTCCCTCTTTTCAATCTGGAGTAAAAATATGGAAAAGTTTCGGCAGGAACACAGAAAGGTAAACACTCTGGCGCAGGAATACGGGTTTGAACAGGAGCATGAGAGACATTTACTTACAGATGTAAAGATAAAGGCAGAGGAAACGCTGAAGAAAAAGGCGGTGCGCCTGATCTTTGAACTGCTGGTGGCGGTCCTCTTCGGCGCTCTGACTGCGGTGATCTTTTTTCAGTCAGTGACCATGCAGGAGAGCTCCATGGAGCCGACCCTGACCCTGGGGGATAAATATTTCATGAACCGGCTTTCCTATCATCTGGGAGAGCCGAAAAACGGAGACATCATCGTATTCAAAAACAACGGGAGCGACGAAGCGGCCCTCCATATCCGCAGGGTGATCGGAGTTCCGGGGGATGTGGTGCAGATCGTGGACGGCCGTGTCCTGATCAACGGCATCACGATGAAGGAGAAGGGGGATTTTCCCTCCATTTCAAATCCGGGGACGGCGGCCAGCCCTCTGGCTCTCGGCCCGGACGAATATTTTGTGCTGGGAGACAACCGGAACAACAGTGAGGACAGCCGGTACGGAGATATCGGCATGGTTAAGAAAAAGTATATTCTCGGAAAGATATGGTTTACGGCTGCTCCCCTGGAACGGATCGGATTTATCAGAAACTCATAACAGCAGCACATAACAGAAGCAGCAGGGGGACAGATACAGAATGAATGTACAATGGTATCCTGGTCATATGACAAAGGCCGTCAGGCAGATGCAGGAGGATCTTTCCCTGATCGACCTGATCATCGAGCTGGTGGACGCCCGTGTGCCCGTGTCCGGCAGGAATCCTGACATCGATGAGCTGGGAAAAAACAAAGCCAGGCTGATCATACTGAATAAAGCGGATCTGGCGGATGACCGTCAGAACGAAGCGTGGACCTCAGCTTTTCAGGCAAAGGGCGCCTATGTGGTGCAGGCCGATTCCCGGAGAAGCGCGGATATGAAGGCGGTCCGGGCGGTACTGCAGGAGGCGTGCCGGGAAAAAAGAGAGAGAGACCAGAAAAGAGGAATCAGAAACCGCCCTGTCCGGGCTATGGTAGCCGGGATCCCGAATGTGGGGAAGTCCACGTTTATCAATACCTTCGCGGGGAAGGCCTGCACAAAGACAGGCAATAAGCCGGGAGTGACCAAGGGCAGGCAGTGGATCCGCCTGAATAAGGATGTGGAGCTTCTGGATACCCCCGGTATCCTGTGGCCGAAATTCGAAGACCAGCAGGTGGGGATCCATCTGGCCTTTATCGGCTCTGTGAAGGACGAAGTGGTAAACCTGGAAGAGCTTGCCCTGCTCCTCATCGCGGAGCTTCAGAGCAGGTATCCGGACAGCATAAAGAACCGTTATCAGATTTCTGCGGATGCAGAGCCGCTGCAGGTCCTTTCCGGAATTGCCCGGGTACGGGGCTGCATAAAGAAAGGCGAGGAGCTGGACTATGCCAGGGCAGCCGGTCTCCTGCTGGAGGATTTCCGTTCCGGGAAGCTGGGACGTATCACCGTGGAATGGGCTGAAGAAGGATGAAAGGCCGGATGGGAATGATGAAAAGCATCGCGGAGATCAGAAAAGAATTTGAAGCCTTCGGAGGGCAGGATCTGACGCCTCTCTACAGACTCTATGCGGAGGACCAAAGAGCAGGCGTGCAGAAGCTTCTTCTGCAGTACCGGAAAAAGGATGCGGCATTGGAGAAGGAAAAGGCGCGTATCGAAGAGATGAAGATTTTCGAAAGGAAATACGCGCATATGGGATTGGTCTGCGGCATCGACGAGGTGGGAAGAGGACCGCTGGCCGGGCCGGTGGTGGCCTGCGCCGTGATCCTTCCGGAGGACTGTGATATCCTGTATCTCGACGATTCCAAGAAGCTGTCAGCAGGAAAAAGGGAAGAGCTGTACGAGGTCATCATGGAAAAGGCAGTGGCCGCAGGGCTCGGGTCCGTCGGTCCGGGAAGGATCGATGAGATCAACATCCTGCAGGCTACCTATGAGGCCATGCGTATGGCCATAGGAAATCTTTCCGTTAAGCCGGGAGTCCTGCTGAACGATGCGGTCACCATACCCGGGGTGGATCTTCCTCAGGTGCCCATCGTGAAGGGGGACGCAAAATCGGTCTCCATCGCTGCGGCAAGTATTGTGGCGAAGGTGACCAGGGACCGCCTTATGGCAGAGTACGATAAGGTTCTGCCCCGGTATGGCTTTGCCGCAAACAAGGGCTATGGCACAAAAGCCCATATAGAAGCCATCGCGAAATACGGCCCCAGCCCCATTCACAGGAGGAGCTTTATCGGGAATTTCATTACCAAAGATACCGACACAGAACAGGAAAAGCAGGGGAAACAGATTGGATGACCGGGAAAAACAGGCGGAAAAGCTGCCGCCGGCCGGAGAAAACATAAGAAAGCCGCTCCTTAACAGAGAGAATCCCGCCGGGAAAGAAGCGGTGAAAACGGAAGCGGAGAAAGCCGGAACAAAGGAAGCCGGAACAAAAGAAGCAAAGAACCGCCGGAAGGTCGGAGAAGAGTATGAGGGCAGGGCGGCGGACTTTCTCGAAAAGCAGGGGCTCAGGATCCTGGAACGGAATTTCCGCTGCAGGCAGGGAGAAATCGACCTGATCGCCAGAGACGGCAGATATCTGGTATTTGTGGAAGTGAAATACCGCTCCGGCAAGGGACAGGGAAGCGGCCTGGAGGCGGTGGGAAGACAGAAGCAGCACCGGATCATCCGCGCTGCAGAGCTCTTTCTTATCAAAAACCGGCTTTCCGTGGATACGCCCTGCCGCTTTGATGTGATCGCTGTCGATCAGGGGGAGATCCACTGGGTCCCGGACGCATTTGGATGCTGATCCGGTCCCGGAATACATCGGAAAAAACATGGAGGACAAGGATGATTTCGGAAAAGATCAGATGGAAAAGCGGGAAACATATGACAGTACAGAAGAGGGGGGAGGTCGTCTACCTGACCTTTCCCTCCCTTGAGAACAAAGAAGGATTCCTTCACGGCTTTTCCACAAGACTTGGAGGCGTGAGTCAGGGCTGTCTTTCGTCCATGAACATCAGCCGATCCTTCGGTGAGCCGGAGGAGAATGTAAGGGAAAATCTGAGAAGACTTGCGGATGCCATCGGTTTTTCACCGGAGAATATCGTTCTTTCCCACCAGACCCACACCACAAACATCAGGGTGGTGACGGAAAAGGACCGGGGCTGCGGCTACGACAGGCCAAGAGACTACACGGATGTGGACGGACTGATCACCAATGTGCCGGGACTTGTGCTGACCACATCCTATGCGGACTGTGTGCCTCTGTTCCTGGTCGATCCCGTTCACAGGGCGGTCGGCCTTTCTCATTCCGGCTGGAGAGGAACGGTCCGGAAGATCGGACTTCGTACGGTCCGGGAAATGACAGAAAATTATGGGACAGATCCCGGGGACATTATCGCGGCCATAGGCCCGTCCATCTGCCAGGACTGCTATGAGGTGAGCGGGGACGTGATCCGGGAAGTTGAAAATGCCTTCCCGGAAAGGCTCCACGAACTGCTGTTTTATAAAAAAGAAAACGGGAAGTATCAGCTGAATCTGTGGGAAGCCGCAAGACAGGTTTTCCTGGAGGCAGGCATTCCAGAGGAGAATATTTCTCTTCCGGGAATCTGTACCTGCTGCAATCCGGACCTTTTGTTCTCCCACCGGGCTACCGGGGGAAAACGGGGAAATCTGGCGGCATTCCTCGGAATACGGGATCAGGAATAACCGGAAAAAGAAAAAGCTGCAGTCCCCGGCCGAGACCGGGGACTGTAACAGGAAAACGGCATTACGGCCTGTTCTTTGAGAGCTTCTTCAGAAGATGCATGATCTTCTCGTTGCTGGAACGAACCTTTTCGACGGAAACATCGTGGTTGATGATGTCGATGATGCTGGCCAGGTATTTACTCATATTGGCTTCAATATAGTAAGGCTTGAACAGAAGCTCTTCGGGACGGTAATTCAGGTTGGTGGTGATAAGCCTGTCGATCCAGCCTTTTTCAAAATAATCGTCGAATTTCCCGAGACCTTCCGTGAAAAGCCCGTAGGTAGTGCAGACGAAGACCCTCCTGGCGCCCCTTTCCTTGATCTGCTTTGCCACGTCCAGCATGCTTTCCCCGGAGGAGATCATATCGTCGATGATGACGACGTCCTTTCCCTGGACGGAATCGCCCAGAAACTCATGGGCTACGATCGGGTTTTTCCCGTTTACCACGGTGGAATAGTTGCGCCGCTTATAAAACATGCCCATATCGACGCCCAGGATATTGGAAAAATAGACTGCCCTGGACATGGCGCCTTCATCCGGGCTTACGATCATCAGATGATCGTTGTCCGGACGGAAATCCGGAACGTGCTTCACAAGAGCCTTTAAAAACTGGTAGGTGGGAAAGAAATTGTCGAAGCCGTCCAGCGGGATGGAATTCTGTACCCGGGGATCATGGGCATCGAAGGTGATGATATTGCTGACGCCCATATCCGTAAGCTCCCTGAGGGCCAGGGCGCAGTCCAGAGATTCTCTCTGGCTTCTCCGGTGCTGCCGTCCCTCATAGAGGAAGGGCATGACTACGTTGATGCGGTGGGCTTTTCCGGTGGCCGCTGAGATGATACGTTTCAGGTCCTGATAGTGATTATCAGGAGACATATGGTTTTCATGTCCGCATACGGAATATGTCAGACTGTAGTTGGTTACATCGACCATGATATACAGATCCACGCCGCGGACAGATTCTTTGATATAG
>JAFOJB010000288.1 GCA_017420455.1 Blautia sp. | reverse complement strand
TACTGTCTCCCCAAGGATACAAAGCAGCTTCTGGCAAACTACCAGGATGTGCCGGAGAACCTGATCCAGGCCATCGTTGAATCCAACCGCACCAGGAAGGACTTCATCGCTGACCGGGTACTGGAAATTGCCGGGACATACGGAAGCAGCGAGTCCTATTCCTCCCTGAAGGAAAATCGTCAGAAGGAAGTGGTTGTAGGAGTTTATCGTCTGACGATGAAGTCCAACAGCGATAATTTCCGCCAGTCATCTATTCAGGGGGTAATGAAACGGATCAAGGCCAAAGGCGCCACGGTGGTGATCTATGAACCCACGCTGGAGGATGGGACCACCTTTTTTGGTTCCGTGGTGGTGAACGACCTGAAGAAATTCAAGAAAATGTGCGGCTGCATCCTTGCGAACCGGTACGACCCGGCGCTGGACGACGTGGAAGAAAAGGTCTATACCCGCGATCTTTTCCGCCGGGATTGATCCCGGCCAAGGAAGACGCCGAAAACACATCAGTCCCCGGCCGGTAGGACCGTGAACTGTATCCGCCGTTCAGACCTTTGCCGGCTTTTTTCAGAAAAAACTTGACTTTATTCCTGTTTTCAGGAATGATAAATGCAGTGGATCATATCGCAGGATGTAATAACAGGAGGATTATCATGAAAAAAGCGAAAATGCTCATCGACCGTTCCTTTACCGTGGCAGACGTGGATAAAAGGATCTACGGATCCTTTATCGAGCACCTTGGAAGGGCTGTGTATGACGGGATCTATCAGCCGGGAAATCCGATGTCGGACGAGGATGGTTTCCGCAGGGATGTTCTGGAAATGGTGCGGGAAATGCAGGTACCGATCGTCCGCTATCCGGGAGGAAATTTTGTTTCCAGCTTTGTCTGGGAAGACAGCGTCGGCCCCGTTTCCGAACGTCCGCGCCGGCTGGATCTGGCATGGAGAAGCCTCGAGAAGAATGAGGTGGGCCTGAATGAGTTTTCCAGATGGGCGAAAAAGGCGGATGCCGAGGTAATGATGGCAGTCAACCTGGGAACCAGAGGAATTGCGGATGCCTGCAACCTTCTGGAATACTGCAATCATCCGGAAGGAACCTTTTACAGCGATCTGCGTGTGAAGCACGGCTATAAGGATCCCCACAAAATCAAGGTATGGTGCCTGGGAAATGAGATGGACGGTCCCTGGCAGCTGGGGCACAAAACCATGGAGGAATACGGACGTCTGGCAGAGGAGACGGCCAAGGCCATGAAGATTATCGATCCGGATATCGAGCTGGTTTCCTGCGGAAGTTCCAATCTGAATATGCCCACCTTCCCCCAGTGGGAGGCAGTGACACTGGAGCGGACCTATGATTATGTGGATTTTGTGTCCATGCACAATTATTATGGAAATCCCACAAACGATACCCTGGATTATCTGGCTGTTTCCGATGATATGGATTCCTTTATCCGTTCCGTCATCGCGACCTGTGATTTTGTGAAGGCAAAAAAACGGGCGAAGAAAAATATCAACCTGAGCTTTGACGAGTGGAATGTCTGGTTCCATTCCAACGCGGCAGACAACGACCGCATGAAGAATCAGCCCTGGCAGATCGCGCCGCCGCTTCTGGAGGATGTCTACAACTTCGAAGACGCTCTGGTGGTCGGACTTCTGATGATCACCCTGCTCCAGCACGCAGACCGGGTGAAGATGGCCTGCCTTGCCCAGCTGGTGAACGTGATCGCGCCGATCATGACAGAGCAGGGAGGAGGGAAGGCCTGGAAACAGACGATCTTTTATCCCTTCCTGTATACCTCCAGATATGGACGGGGCACCGTGCTGCAGCCTGTAGTAGATTCTCCGGTGCACGATTCCAAAACCCATGAGAACGTGACGGATCTTTCCTCCGTGGCAGTGTGGAACCAGGAAAAGGAAGAACTGACTGTTTTCGCCGTCAACCGGAATATCGAGGAGGATCTGGAACTTTCCATCGACCTGAGAAGCCTGGAGGGTTATCATCTGGCAGTACATGTGGTGCTGGAGAATGAAGATATGAAGGCCGTCAACAGCGCTGCAGAGGAAAAGGTATCCCCGAAGACTGCAGACCGCACGAAGATGGACGGACAGGTGTCAACGAGCCTTCTGAAGAAGGCCACCTGGAACATGATCCGCTTTGCGAAATAAATGATCCCAGTGCAGAAAGCACGATAAAATACTGCAGGGCAGCGAAAGCCTGGAAATGTGAAAATTTCCGGGCTTTCGCTGTGTTTTTGTTTTTATTTATGTTCTGATATGGTAAGATAGGAAAAAAGCGACCGTATTTCGGCTGAAGAGGAGAAGAAGCAATGGGAAGAAACCTCGAAGCATTCATAGAGGAGCATTATAAAAAAGCATTAGAGCAGCAGGAGATCCAGGTATTCTATCAGCCGGTCATCCGCACGTGCACAGGGCAGCTTTGCGGCTTTGAGGCGCTTGCCCGCTGGACCGATCCGGAGACTGGCATGATTACCCCGGATGAATTCATCCCTGTGATGGAACGTGAGGGGCTGATCCATCTGCTGGACGCCGGGATCCTCAGGCAGGTGTGCGCGCGGATCCGTCTTTCCATTGACAATGGGGAGACGCCCGTTCCTGTATCTGTGAATCTCTCCCCGCTTGATTTTACGCTTTGTGACATTTTTACCGTTGCGGATGACATTGTCAGCTGTTACCAGATACCTCATGACTACGTCTGTTTTGAAATCACCGGGGGCGTCATGGAAGAGGATCTCCGGATGGAGATCCTGGAGCGGTTCCGCACGGCGGGTTATCAGATTTGGATGGATGATTTCGGCAGTGCCGGTTCGTCTGTGAACATGCTTAAGGAGTTTCTGTTTGATGGACTCAAGCTGGATACGGGTTTACTGCAGCCATTCCATCTTCGGACGAAGCAGACCGTGAACGGCATCGTGAGGATGGCCAGGGCCATGAATATCCGCACCCTTTCTGAGGGGGTCGAGACGGAGGAGCAGTTTGCCTGGCTGCGGGATGCCGGCTGCGAAAAGGTCCAGGGCTATTACTTTGGGAGACCAATGCCCTATGAGGAGGCTATCTCGAATATACTGGACCGGGGAATCCGGGTCGAGCTCCCACAGGACCGGCATTATTACGATGAGATCGGAACGATTGATTATTTAAGTGCTGTTCCGTTTATGAAACGGGAGGAATATGATGAGACAGATTCTGCCAGACAGCTCAGCAGTATCCCGCTGGCGCTGGCGGAATTCTCCGATGAATCATTCAGGGTGCTGTTTTATAATACCGCGTTCGAGGAGACAGCTCACGGCGCAGGCATGTTACCAGGGGTATTTACCCGGGAGATGCTCTGCCAGTCCCAGCCGTATCACATACTCTCTCAGAATATTGTCAGTCTGATGGATTCCGTCAGGGTCCATGGAGACGGCAGGATGCTCTTTACTTCTGACGGGCAGTATTTCGAGATCAAGGCGCGCTGCATGGCCCGGGGGGAGAACAGATATTGCGCTCTCATCTCCATGATCAGGCTCACAAAGTATATACAGCCGGAAAGAACGGAATCTCCGGACGACTCTGTCCACCACTCGCGAAGGGATCTGCTCACGGGGCTGCTGAATTCCCGCGGTATCGCTGAGAAAGCGGAGGCTTTCCAGGATGAGTATTATCTGAGTGGCAGGGATTTTGTCCGCATCCACATCGAGATCAACGATTTCAGCACGCTTAATGAACAATATGGTTTCGACTTTGGCAACAAGGTTCTGGTTGCTCTGGGACAGGCACTCGTCGAAGGGTTTGGGAGCCGGAGCGCCATTGGCCGTTATGCGGGACGGAATTTTACAGTGCTGCAGCAGATCGAGAACAGAGAGGAGGTTGTTGACCTCCACAGGAAAATCAGGGATATAGGCAGTTCTGTCCGGGAAATCGACGGAAAACCGGCTGCGCTGCACCTTTCCATGGGGTTTGCGCTTTTCTCGGAATTCTCTGACATAGAGGAACAGAACAAGAACGCGGAAATGCGTCTGCATTCGGATCATGATCAGGGTACATCGGCAGAGAACCGTATCGATCATGCACTGGAAGGCTTTTACCTGTTTGACGATCTGCCTGTACCGTATGTAGTGTATCATGTAACATATTCCAAGAAAAGCGGTCGTTACGATGCATTATATTTTTATGTCAATCACATGTACGAGGAATTCTCCGGCTTTTCGGCAAAGGAGCTGATCGGGCATACCGCCCGGGAATTATTCCCGCTTCTTGGTGAGGAATGGTATCAGGATGTCAAAAGCGCGGCCCTGGACGGCGTCGTCGTGGAAGGCGAATTCGACAATGCGCTGAACGGAAAGCGCTTCCGCTTTACAGCCCGTCAGATCATTCATCCCGGATATTGCGCGATCACCAGTGTAGAAATACCGACGACCAGAAAAAAGAGACGCATTCTGATTGCCGATGACACACAGAGCAATCGCGAGATGCTGGGAAACCTGCTCAGTGAATATTATGATATCTGTTATGCTTCCAATGGTCTTGAAGCGCTGAAAATGCTTCGGAGCCACAGGAAAGAGATAGCGCTTCTTATCCTCGACCTGTATATGCCGAACATGACAGGTCAGGAAGTAATAGCACGGATGCAGGCTGACCAGAAGCTGAAGTCTGTTCCTGTGATCGTGCTGACCGTTGATCATCAGGCGGAGGTCGAGTGCCTGAAGATGGGAGCGATGGACTTTATTCCAAAACCATATCCGGACATTGAAATCGTCAAGGCTCGCATTGAAAAATGCATTGAGGTGTCTGAGAGAAAACGTTCTGATAATTCCTGATTACACCCTGGCAATATGCCTGATATATATCGTGAAGGAGCGTAGGACATGAAGAAACAAACTGCAGACGCGGCAAAACCGCTGGATCGATATCTTAACCCCGTGGATGTATGGGCGATGGCTTTCGGGTGCATGGTTGGCTGGGGCGTGTTTGCCATGCCGGGAACGACATTCCTTCCGGTTGCCGGGCCGGCGGGAACTCTGATCGCCATGCTGCTGGGAATGGCGTTCATGCTGATCATCGGAAGCAACTTTTCTTATCTGATGGGAAGGTCTGCCATGACAGGCGGCGTTTATTCTTATACCAAGGAAGCCTTTGGCCGGGATCATGCCTTCCTGAGTTCGTGGTTTCTGTGCCTGTCCTACCTGACCATTGTGTTTCTGAATGGTACGGCACTGTTTATCATTGTACGGACACTGTTTGCGGATGTCGCGCAGAGCGGTTTCCATTATTCCGTGGCAGGAAACACCATCTACCTGGGAGAAACGCTGGTATCTGTTCTGGTGCTGGTATCTGTAGGAATTCTGTTTGTGCTGGCGAAACCGATGCTTCAGCGCCTCCATACCGTTCTGGCAGTTATACTGCTCGGCGGTATTGTCATTACCGGTGCTTTCTGCCTGCCAGGCGCTTTTGCCGGCGGCAGCCTGAGTTCCTTCGGCATCCAGGGACTGAACAGGGGATATGCGGTTCTCAGCCTGGTTATTATGGCCCCCTGGGCCTTCGTCGGATTTGAGGTCACAGCGTTTGATACAGCTCATTTTCGATTTCCGATCAGGAAGTCCGGAAGCATCATTCAGAGCTCCATTGTGGTGGCAGCATTTGCCTATATTGCCATGACATTCGTAAGCGTCTGTTCTGTGCCGGAGGGTTTTCCGACCTGGCAGGCGTATATAGAAGGACTTGACGGGTTAAAAGGCCTTGCTTCCGTACCGACATTCTTTGCAGCGAAGTCCGCCATGG
>JAFOJB010000287.1 GCA_017420455.1 Blautia sp. | reverse complement strand
TCGATATGATGGAATATCAGAACCATATCTGTCAGAATAACCCGGATGTGGTCATGGCTTCGTTTGCTTTCTCCACAATGCTGGAGAGAGGCCTGATGAAGGATGAGGAGCATTATTATCAGCAGGCTTATAATGAATGCGGCGACGACGTGGGAGTCAATATGGCAAGCTATGTGAATACCGGCAAAGAGCCTATGCTTTATGATCCACAGTTCGACGAGCTGTATTATTCGAAGGCCGGATAAAAAAGATTTTAAAAAATGATTGCCATCTTTCCGGATAAAGCGTATAAATAGATGACAACAGACAAAAACAATTTGTTTCATCAAATAGGAATGCCTTTGAGAAAAGAAAGGTATGATCAGAAATTAAGGAGGATAAGAAACATGGGAAAACGTGTTGCAATGAATGAAAGTGAACTTGACCTGGTCTCCGGCGGCGCTTTTAATTTTTATTCAAGAGACGGACAGTCTCAGTGCTATGTTGACGGCGTAGGAACCTTCAACTGCAGTGATACTGCCGCAACCTGGATCGTATCGCAGATGACCGCAGGAGTATCTCCCGCAGATATCGCCGATCAGGCCATGGCAAACGGATATTTCTGGAAATAAGGATCCGTCACAGGCCGGGGCAGGTTTTCCTGCCCTGGAGACATCTGAAAAAAACAGCCGGCAAAAGCAGCCATGCTTTCTGCAGGCTGTCTTTTTTTCTGTTTAAAGGAAACACTGCTTGCAAAGAGGAAGGCATTTCTCTATAATAGAAAAATAGGAAAGATCTGAAGTGACTTTGAAGAACGTTGTCTCTGAAGAACTTTGTCTCTGAAGAACGTTGTCTCTGAAGAACTTTGGCATCTGATTTCTGTCAGTCATTTTTACAGGAAGGAAGCAGAACAGGAGATGATATACCTATGAAAAGGAAACGCTGGAGGAGCCGGATAAAGATCACCACATTGCTGCTGACAGGCGGGATCATGTTCATGCAGTCCGGGTTCCTGTGTCAGGCATCTGAGAAGGGCAGCGGAGCAGAAAGCACTGATCAGATAAGCACTGATCAGGTAAGCGCTGACCAGACGGGAACCGGTGATCAGGAAACAATCAATCTGCAGGAAACCGGAGCAGAAAAGGAAGAGGCTTCCCAGGATCATACGGAGGCCTCATCTGATTCCGCCAACGCATATTATGAATATATACTGGATGAGACCGGGAAGAATGTCATGGGATCAGATGGCTATGCCATGATCGAAAAAGAAACGGATGAAATGGGACGGGTCATCCGGGAGACCTATCTGAATCTTGATCATAAGGCCGTCATCGCCATATCCAAAGGCTGCTCCACCATCCTCAGAAGCTATGACGCGGATGGAAACATTATCCGCGAGTCATATCTGGGCATCCTGGGTGAGGAAATCGAAGGGCCGGATGGCTATGCGTCGTTCCGCAAGGAATACGATGACCAGAAAAATGTGATTCAGGAAGTCTACTATGATACAAAGGGAAATCTTATTCCCTTCAAGAACGGATGTATGATCCTCAGAAGGGAATTCAATTCCAGCGGAAAGGTCATCCGTGAGGAATATCTGGATGCTGAAGAAAAACCCATGATCGTAGAAGACCTCGGCTATGCTTCGATCCGCCGGGATTACAACATGGATGGAAAGCAGACAGCCTGGGCGTGCTTTGGAACGGCAGGAGAGCCGGTCATCGGACAGAAGAACGGGTATCACAGCTTTCTTCGGGATTATGATGAGAATGGCAATATCGTCCTGGAGTCCTATTTCGGCACACAGGGCGAGCGCGTGAATGCTGTATTCGGCTTTGCAGGTTACGAAAAGAGCTATGATGCGAAAGGAAGGGTTACAGAGGAGCTCTACTTTGACGCAGACGAAAATCCGGTCTATATGGAGGACAAAGGCTTTGCCTCCAGGATCCGCGAATATGATGATGCAGGTAATGTCACCTATGAAGCTCTGTATGGTACCGGCGGAGTTCCCATAACGAACGATAACGGCCAGGCAGCGTTCCGGAAGGAATATGATGAAAACGGTTTTGTCACTCTGGAAGCTTATTACGATGCAGACGGGAATCTGATCCCGTTTAATAAGGGATATCTGGCCATCCGGAGAGGATACGATGCACACGGAAATGTCGTCAGAGAAGAATATCTGGATGCAGACTTTCAGCCCGTGATCCTGGAATCCATCGGCTATGCCATAGAGGAGAACCAATATGATGAAAAAGGCCATGTGATCGGAGAACAGTATTTCGATACAGGCGGAACTCCCATTCTGGGACCGAATGGGTACGCTTCCTTAACACGGACCTACAATGAAAACGGGAAGCAGACAGGATGGCAATGCTTCGGGACAGAAGGCGAACCGGTCCTTTGCACCAACAACGGTTACCACAGCTTTACGCGGGAATACGATGAAGATGGCCGTGTCACCAGAGAGGCTTATTTCGGCACGGAAGGAGAGCCTGTTATGGCCTTTTTTGGCTTTGCTGCCTTCGAAAACGGCTATGACGATCTGGGAAGGCTTGTTTCTGAGCAGTTCTTCGATGAAAACGGCGATCCGATCCTGGTTCCCGGGAAGGGATATGCGGGAATCCGGCGGGAATATGACGGGGCCGATCATATCATTTATGAAGCCTACACAGGCAGCGACGGCCTGCCCTATGTCTCGAAAAACGGGTATGCGGCCTTCCGCAAGGAATACAACGAGGCAGGCCAGGTTACCCTGGAAGCCTATTATAATCCGGATGGAAGTCTGATCCCTTTCAAGAAGGGATACCTGATGCTCCGGAAGGAATACGACGAGAAGGGAAATGTGGTCCGGGAGGAATATCTGGACGAAGAAGGGAAGCCGATGATCGTCGAATCCCTCGGTTATGCTTCTATCTGGAAGAATTATATCAAGGGTGGATTTGTAGACGAAGAGAGATACTATGATACAGAAGGAAAACCGGTGATCGCGCTGAACGGCTACGCAAGCGTAAAACGTACCTTCGACGAAAACAGGAGGCAGACCGGCTGGTACTGCTTTGGTACGGAGAATGAGCCGGTCAACTGTACCAACAATGGTTATCACAGCTTTACCAGGGAATACGACCAGAACGGAAATATGACCAGGGAAGCCTATTTCGACACAGAGGGAAATCCCATAGACGCATCTTTCGGCTTTTCCGTCATGGAAAAGGAATACGATGAAAATGGCAATGTCACTGCAGAGAGATATTTCGACGCAGAGGGAAACCCGGTGATGGTAGAAGAGAAGGGCATGTCCTCGGCTTCCCGCGAATATGACGCCGACGGAAATGTAACCTATGAGGCCTATTTCGGGGCAGATGGGGAAGCGATCAACGGTCCGGACGGTTATTCTGCCTTCCGGAAGGAATATGACGGAAAGAAAAATGTTACCAGAGAAGCGTATTATGATACGGAAGGAGCTCTGATCCCCTTTGCGGACGGCTATTATGTCCTCTGCCGGGAATATGACGATCAAAAACATATTATTGCAGAGCGATATCTGGGACAGGACGAAGAGCCAGTGCTCTGCTCAGATGGATTTGCTTCCATCGAGAAGGGATACGACGAAGCAGGTAAGGTCATCCACCAGGCCTGTTACGGAACCGATGGGAAACGTACCCTGCGCACCGACTACAATTATTCCTTTATGGACCGTGAATATGACCATTTCGGAAATATCGTTTCCGAGCATTATTACGGCGTCGACGAGCAGCCCATCATCAGCGCCAATGGCTATGCTTCCGCGCTTCGCATCTATGACGACAACAATCTGCTCACACAGGAATCCTTTTTCGGCACAGATGGCAGGCCTATGATCCTTCCTTCAAAGGGTTATGCTTCCGTCAGCTATGTCCGGGACGCTTTGGGAAGAGAAATCTCCGTTTCCTATTTCGGGAATGGCGGAGCTCCCATGGCGCTGGACGGAGCGGCAAGGATCGTGAAAGCCTATGATGAATATGGCAATGTGGTTCAGGAGTCCTACTATGGATCTGCCGGAGAAGGCGTCATGCATGGAAATTACTCCTCAACCAGAAAGACCTGCGATGAGGAAGGAAATGTCCTGATTCAGTCCTGGTATGACACCCGGGGAGATATCCTGGTCCGGAAGAACGGCTCCTGCTATACAAGATCCTTCTACAATGACAGGAAG
>JAFOJB010000001.1 GCA_017420455.1 Blautia sp. | reverse complement strand
TAGGAACAGCGGTTTGGTGGATTCCGGATAGACAGGAGTTGTTCATGAACTTTTTTTCATTAGAATTCATAGTTTTCCTGGGAGCATGTGTCGCCATATATTACATTTTCCCAGGGAAAAACAGATGGTTCGCCCTGCTTCTGGCAAGTGTGTTTTTTTATGTGTACAGCGCAGGAACGTGGGCTTTCGTTTTTATTTTCACTACAGCCCTGACAACATACCTCGGAGGAAGGCTTATCGAGTTTTTTAACGCCTGGTATCAGAAAAAGGTGAAGAACGCCGGGGAGGAGTTTACCAGGGAAGATAAAAAGCGTCTGAAAAAGAAGACGGATCTTAAGAAAAGAGTGGTCTTTCTCCTGGTCCTGCTCCTGAATCTCGGCTTTCTGATCGTCCTGAAATATGGCGATTTTCTGGCGGAAAACATTAATGGACTGTTGGCTCAGGTATCCTTTACAAGAGGAAATGCCATACCGGTCCCGGATTTTATCCTGCCGCTGGGGATTTCCTTCTATACGCTTCAGTCGCTGGGCTATCTGATCGATGTGTACCGCGGGAAATATGAGTGCGAGAGAAACCCTCTGAAGCATCTTCTGTTCGTAACCTGGTTCCCGCAGGTGATCCAGGGGCCCATCAACCGCTGTGATGTCATGCGCAGAACACTGTATGAAGGCGCGGCCTGGGATGAAATGCGCATACAGAAAGCCATTCTGCGTATTCTTTGGGGCTATCTCAAAAAGATCGTAGTGGCAGAGCGGGCGGCGATCTTTGTAGATAAAGTTCTTCCGAACACCCTGACCTACAATTTCCAGGGACTTGTGGTTTTCATCGCTGCCCTGCTTTATGGAGTACAGATCTATGCAGATTTCTCCGGGGGAATGGATATCGTATTCGGCGTATCGGAACTGTTTGGTATAGAGATGACAGAGAATTTCAATCAGCCGTATCTGGCGAAGAGCGTGGCGGAGTTCTGGAAACGCTGGCATATTACCCTGGGACACTGGATGCGGGACTATGTGTTCTACAGCATAGCCTTTTCCAGACCCTTTGGAAGCCTGCAGAAAAAGATGAAGAAGAAATACGGACCGTATATCGGGAAGGTATTTCCTTCTTTCCTGGCTTCTTTTATTGTCTTTATGCTGGTAGGACTGTGGCACGGGGCTGCCTGGAAATATATAGTATATGGTACCTATCATGCCATATTCGTATCCTCCGCGACACTTCTGGAGGCGCCGTATGAAAAGATGCGGAATCTTCTGCATATCAGGGCGGAATCCTTCGGCTGGAAATGCTTCCAGATCATACGGACCGTGGTCATCATTACATTAGGCAGATACTTTATTCTGGCAAGGTCGGTTTCAGAGGGCTTTGGCTTCTGGAGGAATACCTTCGCCAGATGGAACCCCTGGGTCCTGACGGATACCACTATGTACAGCTTCGGGCTTACCCGAAGGAATATCGACCTTCTGATGCTCTGCATCATAACGATGTTCCTCGTGGATGTACTGAACGAAAAGGGAATCCGTGTGCGGGATCACCTTGCCCGGCAGGGGATCGTATTCCGGTACATTATCTATCTTGCAGCCATCATGGTGATTCTCATTTATGGAATCTATGGTCCGGGATATGACGCAGGAGCATTCATTTATCAGCAGTTCTGAGGTTCTCTGATGTTTTTGTCCTGATGATTTTTGTCTGGCGATTTTGGGATAGAAAGTAGAAAATAATATCATGGTAGTAAACAGTGTTTTATATTATTTATGGAGAAATGCGAAGGAGTGTCCGGAAAAGACGGCTCTTTCGGATGAACAGACCAGCATAACCTATGCGGAATACAGAAAAGCCGCCGTGAAGATCGCGTCCGGTGTGATTGAGAAGTTCTCTTCCGGACAGATCAAAAGACCGGTGGCAGTGCTGATCGACAGGAATGTGCTGTCTGTCCTGGCATTTATGGGAATTGCCTGCAGCGGGAATTTCTATGTTCCCCTGGATCCTTCCATGCCGGAGGAGCGCAGGAATACCATCCTGAAGGAGCTTTCGCCCCTTGGCGTTCTGGATGCCAGAGACGAAGGGAAAGAACTGCAGACAGCAGGTTATCCCTGTATTCCGGTGAAGGAGCTTCTGCAGGAAGAAATCCTGCCTGAGAAGGAAACGCAGGTGGAGACCATCTGCAGCCAGATCATCGATACAGACCCCCTGTATTCCATATTTACGTCCGGTTCAACGGGAGTTCCCAAGGGTGTTCTGATCTGCCACCGCTCGGTAGTGGATCTGGTACGTGCCTTTGAGGATGCGTTTGGCTTCGATGAAACCTCTGTTTTCGGCAACCAGGCACCCTTTGATTTCGATGTTTCCGTAAAGGATCTCTATAACGCCCTGTATTGCCGCGGCCGGGTAGAGATCATCCCCAAAAAGAAATTTGTGATGCCGAAGCTCCTGGTGGAATATCTGGCGGAGAAGGAGATCAACACCATCATATGGGCTGTTTCCGCGGTACGGATCGTTTCGGATTTCAGGACTTTGGACGAGGTACAGACGGAGAAGCCGCTGTCTCTGCGGTATGTGATGTTCTCCGGAGAGGTGATGCCGGTAAAGGCGCTGAATTACTGGATGGAGCATTATCCGGAAGTCACCTATGTGAATCTGTACGGACCGACCGAGATCACCTGCAATTGTACCTATTACGTGATCGACAGGAAATATGAACCGGGAGACATGCTGCCGGTAGGAAAGGCTTTTAAGAACACCAGGGTATTCCTGCTCGACGGGCAGGGGAACCCCATCCTTGAGAAGGATAAGGTAGGTGAGATCTGTGTGGAAGGCACCGGACTTGCCGCCGGTTACTGGAACAATCCGCAGAAGACAGCGGAGTGCTTTGTTTCATGTCCCGGAAGCACGGAATATGAGAATAAGATCTACAGAACCGGGGACATGGGGTATTATGATGAAGAAGGAAAGCTCTATTTCGCAGCCCGCGCGGATTCCCAGATCAAGCACATGGGCCATCGGATCGAGCTGGGAGAAATAGAAGCGGCTCTGGGCGGAATCGGGTTCATGAGGGCGGCCATCTGTTTCTATGACCAGCAGGACGAGAAGATCATCTGCTATTATCAGGCAGAGGGGGCAGAGGACGGCGAGGAGCTTAAGGATCTCAGAAAGCAGATCACTCTGGAGCTGCAGAAAAAGCTTCCCAAATATATGTGGCCGAACCGGTACATCCGTCTGGCGGAGCTTCCCATGAGCTCTCACGGAAAGATCGACAGAGTGAAGCTCAGGGAATGGTACAGGAACGGGGCTACGGGGCCGGGCAGTAAATAAAAAACGGCAGAGGAAACTGCCATAAAAAACAGGCAACAAAAAAACCATACCAATTGCACCCGAGAAGGTAATTGAGGGACCTTCTCTGCTGATGAAAAATGGAGGAATGAAAAATGGAAGAATTAATGGCAATTCTTGAAGAAGCAAGACCGGATGTGGATTTTGAAAAAGAGACAGCACTGATCGACGATGAGGTACTGGATTCTTTTGATATCATTTCCATTGTCAGTGAGATCAACGATCATTTTGATATTTCCATCAATGTAAACGATCTTCTGCCGGAGAATTTCAATTCCGCGCAGGCAATCTATGAACTTGTTACCAGACTGATGAATGAATAAAAAGCGGTAAAAAGCAGTAAAAAGCGGTAAAAAGCGGTAAAAAGAATGGTTAAAAGAACATTTGCGAAGCTGCTGGTTTTTCTTGCCTTTCTG
>JAFOJB010000286.1 GCA_017420455.1 Blautia sp. | reverse complement strand
TGCCCTCCTGTTTATGGTCTTTATCATTGTACTGCAGCAGGTGGATGGAAATGTGATCGGCCCCAGGATCATCGGAAACAAGCTGGGACTGTCCAGCTTCTGGATTCTGTTCGCGATTCTGTTTTTCGGGGCGCTGTGGGGGCTCATCGGGATGCTGGTAGGCGTTCCGCTGTTCGCCGTGCTCTATGACCTGATCCGCAAGGGCATCTCCTATGGTCTGAAAAAGCAGAACTGTTCTCAGCTTGAGGAAGAATATGCGGAGAAATACAGAAAATAGTCACTGAAAAAAATCATAGATGGAGGCAGAAAGATGAAGCATTTCACAGCAGACAATTCTCTTATGGAAATTCTGACAACAGCAGGACCGCAGATCCGTCTGTTTTTCCCGGAATCTCTTCTGGAACTGATCCCGGAGGAATACCATACCGTTCCCCTGAAGGACTGGGCGGACAGCTTTATGATGCCCTGGGGCTTCCCGCTGGCGTACCGTGAGCTGCTGGAAGACGCGAACAGAATCCAGGAATCAGACAAATACTGGAGGCTGGTACCGCTGTGGGTAAACGTAGACGGGTTTACAGTGGATACAAACGACCTTCATTCCGTGTGCCTGATGATCCCCGCCGCCCAGCCGGAGGGAGTCTGTCCGGCTGCTCTGATCTGCCCGGGCGGCGGATATGAGAATATCGCCTTCCACGATGAAGGGCTCCGTACAGCGGAAAGGATGGCGGCGGCCGGCTATCGTACCTTTATCCTGAACTACCGGTATAAACCGAATGTTTATCCTGCCCCGCAGATGGACCTGGCCCTGGCAATCAGGCATATCCGTGCCCATGCGGCGGAGTATCAGATCGATCCCGATAATCTTCTGATCCTGGGCTATTCCGCGGGAGGTCATCTGTGCGCATCCACCGCCGCCCTCCGGGAAGAGGTGGGAAAGGCGCTGCAGAAGGAGCTGGAGGAGAAGAGGCCGGATCTGGCCGTTGCTCTGCGGAATATTTCCACCCGTCCGGACAAGGTCTGCCTGTGCTACCCGGTCATCAGCTTCCTCGCAGAGGATCATGAGCCCAGCTTCCAGGCGCTTACCGGCGGAAACGAAGCGCTGCGGGAGCATCTTTCCATCGAAAAACAGGTGGACGAGGACTATCCGAAGACCTTTATCTGGACCTGCGAGGACGATATAGAGGTACCGCCCAGCAACACAAAGCGGATGGCGGAGGCCCTCAGGGAGAAGAAGATCGACAGCCTGTTAAAGCTGTATCCCCAGGGAGAGCACGGCTGCAGTCTCGCCATCGGAACCTCCGCAGAAGGGTGGATGGACGCCATGCTGGAATTCATGAAATAAGGCAGCGGCAGGCGTAAAAATGAAGAACTCCTTCAGAACAGAAAGCTGGTCCTGAAGAAGTTCTTCTTTTTACAGGAAATCCCTTCGGACTTCCTGCTGGTGATTCACCTGATTTTTCTTTTCCATTTTCCCGACCGGTACCTCAGAAAACCGATCAGGAGGGACAGGGACCAGCCTATTGGGGTTGCCCACCAGATCCCGTAGCAGCCGAAGCCGGAGGCCAGAAGATAGGGAAGCAGGCCGCGGCAGAAGATCTCTGCTCCGCTCATGACGATGGTCGGCGTCACATCGGAGACGTTGCGCAGGAAATTCTGGAAGATAAAGACAAGGCCCAGCAC
>JAFOJB010000285.1 GCA_017420455.1 Blautia sp. | reverse complement strand
TCTTTCCGGAGCTGCCCTTCTCCTCTGCAGACGACTCCCTGTTTCTGTCTTCGTAAACCCGGCCCTCATCATCCGCCTCTTTGAGGCTTCGGACGGTATCCGGCTCCCTTCCCTTTTCCGGACAGTCCGTGTCCTCCATCTCCAGACACAGGTCCGCAAGTCCGGCGTAGAGATAGTTTGCCCGGACTGCATGACCGTGGATCCTGTCGTGCTGCTTCAGAGGAATCCGGTCCTGGTTGTCATCCAGACCGTTTTTCACACTGTCCCGAAGATGCACAGCCTTCTTAAGAAGCGTCAGATACCGCTTCTCCCCGGTGGTACGGTACAGCTCCGCCAGTCCCATGTAATGAGAAGGACAGACTGCTGTCTGGACATCCCCGGTCTTTTCCGCCGTATCATAGAGCTTTTCCAGATAATCGCAGGTCTTCACCGCAATCTTCAGAAAGCTGTCCTTGCCGGTCATCCGGTAATGCAGACAGGCGGAGGTGAACATATGCCCGAAGTTGTATACCTCGAAATCATTGATATCCCCCATCCGGGAAACCCCGTTTTTCTGCATCTCCCCGATGATCTGCTTTGTGGAAAGGTATCCGTCCGGCTGCTGGGCTTTTCCGATCAGGGCAATAAACTCGTCGAGCTTCTCTGAGAGCTCCTGGTTATCCGTCCTGACAGCGGTATAAACAGCGCTTTCCATCCATTTGTAAAAATCCCCGTCCCCGAAGACGGTACCGTCGAAGTCTCCCTCTGCCTCACCCGCGCAGATGCGGAAGTTCTCCACTACATGGCTGATCTCTTTTTCTTCAAACATGTGCTGAAGCTGTGGGACCGTAGCCTCGGCGCAGGTCTTCAGGCGCTCTTCCCAAAGCCCTCCTGTCCAGGCTACATTTCTTCCATCCAGCGGATGGACCTTTGCGTTTCTGGAATGTCTCGTATCTGTCAGCATTCTTGTCTCTCCTCATATGATAAAAGATATTTCTGCCGGTTTTTTGTTCCGCATATTCTGAGGTGGTTCAGCACATTCCTTTGGCATGAAGCGCTTCCTTCAGGGCCGCTGCCCCGAACCTGGGGCTGGAAAGCACGGGTTTCCCGATCTTTTCGGCGATCACCTGCTCCGCATAGGCCATGGAGCCCTGGGCCAGAAGGACGACGTCCACCTGCTCCCGGATTTCTTCAGCCTTGTCGCAGAGCATTTTCTTAAACTGCTCCTGGTTGATCCCGAATGCCCCGTCGATGAGTCCGTCCACCAGAACAACCCGGCGGTTCATCTCTCTTGCCGCCCGGAGAATGGTATTTTTCGTAGGCTCCAGGGTGGTAGGAAGAGTTGCCAGAACGCCGACACGGCTTCCAAGGCGCACTGCCTCCCTGCACATTTCCTCATCGATCCGGACGATGGGAATCCCTGTGTATTTCCCCAGGTCCTGCGCTGCGTCAGCTGCTTCTCCCACGGAGGAGCAGCAGTTCAGTATGGCATCTGCCCCATCACAGACAGCCTGCATGAACATCCCCACAAGCCTCGCCGCTGCCGGCGCGGTAACATACCCGTTCTCCCGGACCTCCGCAAGGATCGACGGATCCTGATAATCCGCGATTTCCGGCGTATCTCCGAGGTTTTTTCTGATCTCCGTATTTACAGTCTCAATAAGCTCCGGTGTGGTGCTGGTATATACAATTCCGACTTTCATGTTTTTCCTCCTGTACACAAGAATAAACTGACATGTATCCGTGGACGCACTCAACTGCCGTTTCATGCTGAATAAAGCCGTGCGTTCACCATTATACGCCAATCTCAGCGGCAAACAGTACCGTTACCGGGCAGCCATTGCTGAGGGCAGCGATCGACTGAAACCGGCCGGAATACGGCCGGCAGCATGATCCGTTTCTTTTATCCAAGAACGACTGACATGGTGACCCGGTATACTCCGATGGATGGTGCGAATGCCCTGAGACGTATCTCCCCCGCGAGAACGATGGAAACATCTACCACGCCTTTTCCATCCCTCGAGACCGCAACCGTTTCATGATACGGCGGCTTAGAGCCATAGGCATTCATCCCGTTGAGTTTTCCTATGGTGACGGGTGTACCGTCCTCCGGCAGGTTCTTCGTGACCTCGAACATCAGCACTACATGGACAACACCGCCGTCAGTCTTCCTGCCCCGGATACGGACACTGTCCTTCGGGACATATTCATTCTCGATATACTCCCTGGTCAGATTGTGCACCTGGGTATGGACAGCATACCCTCCGATAAAGTATCCGTTGGTCCTGATGGTGGAAGCGCCGATGGTCAGATCTCCTCCTTCTACTCTTACCGGAACCTTGCGGACCGATATGAAGGGAGAAGTCGCACCGATATCCACAAGCTGTTTCGATGTGGTATTCGGGGCTGAAACATTGATGGGATAACCTCCGCTGAAGCTTACGGTGCCGCTTCTCTTTACCGTCATCATGGGCGCCCTGTCATCGGTAGTTAAGATCAGACGGTTCTCCTGTGTAAATCCGTAGAGATCCAGATGTCCGTTGAAGATATCGAGGCCCTTGCATTCATAGGTTCCTCCCAGAAACAGAGAAAAGCTGGTATTTGTCCGGACCCGGTAGTTTTCCACGATGTGCTGCCCCTTATCAATACTGACAATGGAGGAATTATTCTGCAGCATCCTGCCTTCCAGCTGTGACAGCGACCGGATTTCATTTGTGTTCAGCGCGAACTTTTTCTGGGTCTTCTCGCTTAAACTCAGAATACCATCGTGAAGATGGAATAACGCGCCGCCCAGGTTGGAATTGTGCGGAACCGCTTCCCCCACCGGAAGCTCCACGATAAACACATCCTTCAGATTGCCCGTAAGCCCGACTCTGTCCAGTGCATACAGCCGCCCTTTCCGGTCGAATTCCATCCCCTCCAGTTCGCCCATATAAAAGCGGTGGAAGGAATCCGTCGCATAAAGGTAAAAGCTCCCGGTGATCCGGGAAACGCCTCCGGGCACCAGCGTACCGCACAGGATCGTACCCATGGGAGAGCTGATATAGAAATGGTTGTTGTAAACCGCGAAATCCTGGTTATACCAGCGCGTCCTCCAGATATCGCTTTCTCCGGTACCGGTAAAATCAACCTTTGTGAAAGGCTTCCATTCACCCTTTTCTGTCCTTACATAGATTCTTGACCCCCTGTAAATGTACAGCCTCTGTGTGACATGATCAAAGGATACTCCCAGCGGAGCGAACGGCGTTTTTTCTATTCCGATGGGCCGGAAATGATTGTCGAACCTGTACATATAATTTGCCATGGCCAGCTTGTCCCCGGTATGGTCGTACAAGGGTGACACATAAAAATAGTTCCCGTCAAACGCCACCGAGTTTGCATGTCCCACATCGGCGGTGATGGCTTCCTCTCTCAGCTCCACATTATTCTTCAGGTCAAAAATACGAATCTGGCCTTTGTTGCTTTTGATACTGAGCCCATATTTCGTGCCGATCCCGTCTATGGCAAACAGATAATCCCCATACTTTACACAGGCACTGGGGGATTTCCCATAGCACAGATAATCTCCCACATAAATCGGGCTGATCACGCGTCCTTTCTCATGCATTCTCTCTTCCGCACCGGCGGGGTCTTCCGGATTTTTCTGTGCGCCCGTACTCATCTGTGCCTGAATATCCTGCCAGTCCTCTTCTCCCACCTGGTTTTCCAACTCCAGAGGTTCCTCCGAATCCATCTGGTCCTCCAGATCCATCTGTTCTTCCATGTCCATCTGATCTCCCATATCCATCTGATCCTTCCTCACCGTCTGCTTTTCTTATTATTTAATACTGCCGCTTTTCCGCTTTCTTCTCTCATTATAATCAGACATCCTCTGTTTTGCAACGGTGGAACCTTCCTCCGTCCCGCAGACACGGACAAAGATTCTTTTGCAGCGAGAAAAGCGAGGAGAAAAGGGGACGAGGAGAAAAAGGAACCGTCCCCTTTTCTCCCCGTCCCCTTTTCTCCATCAAAAAAGCGGATATCGCAGGCGGTTTTCCGCCTTTGATATCCGCTGTTCTGACGCTTCCTGCCGGAAAAGCTTCAGAACCAGAGTCTGCTCAGCGCTGCGAGGATGGAAAGGATGCCCATCACGATGATCAGGACCTTCTGGGAAGAAAGCTTCTGGTCGATGCTGTTTGTCATGCGGTAAATGCCGGAAGCATTTATTTCATCCATCAGCTTCTGGAACTCGTCGCACTTCTCCAGAAGTGTCTTTTCCGCCTTCTGGACATCCTGCTGAACAACCTTCAGCTGTTCTGTATACTTTTCATGCTCTGCCTTCAGCTCGGAAACCGCCTTCTGAAGCTCTTCCTCCACACAGCCTTTGGTAGCGCCCAGGTTTTCGGCACTGTTCGCAGCGATGGTCTCTGAGATATTCTCCAGACGCTTCGCGAAATCCTCGCTGTTCTGGCTCATGGCAGTCTGGACATCCTGGAGCTTCTGCGTGTATTTTCCGTTTTCGTCCTTGATCGCCTGGATGGTCTTTGACATTTCTTCACCCAGGGATGCTTTGATCTTTTCAGACTGTTCTGTGTTTTTCTCATCGATCTGCTGCGGGACTTCGTCAAGGCGCTTTCCGATCTCGACCGTCTGCTCTCCGAAGCTCTGGCTGCTCTCCTTCAGCTGCGCAGTGATCTGATCCAGCGAATCCGTCAGTGCATTGGACACAAGGACATTATTATGAAACTTTTCAACATCCTGTGCCAGTTCTTCAAATGATTTCAGCATACGTTTTCCTCCTTGTCTGCTTCTCTCCGGACTTGTCTTTTTCCCTGCAGTGCATGGAAAAAAGGCGTGTTTCCTGAAATGTCCCCTTCGGGAAGCTCTGCGCCAGACAGCTCCCGCCCGGTTTCGTTTATACTCCATATTTTAGAACGCTTCCTGTATAAAGTCAATGTTTATGAGAAGGAGAAAATGGGGACGGTTCCTTTTCTCTCCCCTTTTCTCCCTTTTCAGATTCCTCTGAAATCGAAAGCAAAGCTTAACGGCCTGTCTGTTTTCAGAAGGTATTCCTCATGGGTGCGGGCGCCCCAGCTGTCGTCTCCTGCGACGCCCATCTGCTTCAGGGAGCACCTCACATAGGTATGATGTACCGGGGGCAGTTCAAAGGGATGTCTTGCCGTCTCCAGCATAGCCGGACTGAAGGGCAGGGCAGAAAACTCCATGGTCCCCGGCCTGGAGGCTTCCAGATCGCCGCTCTCCATAAAACCGGCTGCCCGGAGCAGCACGCCTCTTCCCTTCCGGTCCGTAATCTTCGCCCACCGTACGCCCGTACGGTTGCCGGTCTCCTGGGGAACAAGGTAAGGTTCCGCCATATCCCTGACTTCTCTGTGATAAACCCCAAGCCTTGCGCCTTTTCTGCGGTCGCAGTAATTTTCCTCGGGTCCATATCCATAATAGGTCACCCGGTCGAAATCCGCATTCAGGGTAAGGAAAAACCCGAATTCCGGCATAGGGGGAAGTCCCGGGACCGGGTCATAATCCAGAATGAACCGGACAGTCCCGTCCGCAAAGATCCGGTAGGTGGTCTTCACCCTGCTTTTCGGGATGGTTGGAAGATATTTCATCCAGGTGATCTGGACATAATCCTTTTCTTTCCGGATAACAGGATACCGGACGGCGTTCGGATCGACGTTTTCGGCTGCTGCGTAGGGATTTTCTTCGGGATCGATAAAATCCTGATACAGGCTGGCCAGCTTCCACACGCCGTACCGGGCAGCCATGCGGTTTCCGTTATCGTTGCTGGTAGGCGCCCGCCAGAAATTCGGCCGGGGAATATCCTCGATGAGCTCTCTCCCTCCCCATCGGTAGGAAACCAGCCCGCCCTTCAGATTGGAGAAAAGGATTTCGAAATGCTCTCCTCTGACGCCAAGGTTCACCGTTCCCTCGATCACCTCCAGAACCGGCTTTTTCGCCGCCGGAAGGATCCTGACTCCGTTGATAAAGCCTTCGCTGGAATCTGCTGCATCGATTCCTCTGGGAAGTTCATCCAGAGAGACCGGGAGCGGTTTCTGGCCGGTAAATACGCCCTCGCCCCAGGCAACCTCATATCCCGCTTTCTCCCAGAGGGTATCCTCCTTCAGGCAGAAGGAAACATCGACGATGTATTCTCCTTCCTCCCCGGGGATGGCAAAGGGAAGGGGCAGCGCAATCTCCTCCAGTGGAGCAGCAGCAACCGTCATCTCCTTTTTCGCAAGGATTTCGTCCTCCCTCTTCAGGCTCAGGATGCAGGCGAACTGATCCGTATTCACAAACAGATTTTTATTGAAGATATGAAGCGTGTCCCGCTCCACCCGGATACGGATCTGCTGATAATTATACCGGATTTCCTGTATCTTGCCGTAGGGCTTTCTGGTGGAATCGATGATCCCGTTGCCGGAAAAGTCGTAGTCGGTGGGCCGTTCCAGGTTATCGCCGCCGTAGCCCTGAAACTCTTCGCCAAAGCGGTTTTTCATCCGGACAGCCTGATCCACAAAGTCCCAGATAAAGCCGCCCTGATACCGGTCCTCCCGTTCCTCCAGCTCGATATACTTATGCATGCCGCCGTTGGAATTCCCCATGGAGTGGGTATATTCACACAGAATGAAGGGCTTTTCCGGATGCTCCCGGAGGAACGCCTCTATTCCTGTGACAGGCGTATACATCTGGGTTTCCATATCGGTAGTGTCCTCATACCGGCGGTCATGGGCAACGCCCTCGTAATGCACCAGGCGGGTGTCGTCCAGTCTTTTGAATTCCCGGGACATCTCGTAAATGACGCTCCCGCCCAGAGATTCATTTCCGCAGGACCAGATCAGGATGGAAGGATGGTTTTTATCCCGTTCATAGGTGGAACGCACCCTGTCCAGCATCATCTCCTGATATTCCTTCCGGTCTCCCGGAAGAGCCTCGGAAAGCTCTGCCTTGCCCCGCATGATCTTCTCCCAGATCCCATGGGTCTCCATGTTGTTTTCCGCGATCAGATAAAGACCGTAAATATCGCAGAGCCTGTACAGGATGGAGGCATTCGGATAGTGCGAGGTCCGGATGGCGTTGATGTTGTTCTGCTTCATGATGGTGATGTCCAGCAGGACCTCCTCCGGCCGGGGAGATCTTCCTGTATCACAGGAGAACTCATGACGGTCTGTACCATGGAATACAATGCGTTTTCCATTCAGGCACATCAGCCCGTTCCGGATCTCAAAGCTGCGGAATCCCACATTCTCGGTAATGCTCTCGATCTCCTCTCCCTCTTTCGAAAGAAGAGTCAGCTCCAGCTGATAGAGCCAGGGGATTTCCGCGCTCCAGGCATTTACATCAGAAATCTCTGCCGTGATCAGCAGATCCTCTGCCGCTGCGCATTCGCCCTGAACCTTCTGTATGTGAAGAGGGAAGACCGGTTCCCCATTTAAGCCTCTGCGGGCTTCGCCTGCTTCAAAGAGCTGCCAGCGGACCTTTGCGCCGTCCAGGTTTCCGGACAGCCTGAGGCACACTTCCAGGCGCCCGTCCTTATAATCACTGTCAAGCCCGGAACGGATACGTACATCCTCTGCATGCACCTCCGGCACTGCGTAAAGAAACACATCCCGGAAGATTCCGCTGAGGCGGTACATATCCTGGTCCTCCAGCCAGCTTCCGGCAGTCCATTTAAAGCACAGGACCGCCAGGCGGTTGACTCCGTCCCTGAGATGCGGCGTAAGGTCAAAATCCGTGGGCGTGAAGGAATCCTCGCTGTACCCGATATATGTCCCGTTCAGCCACAGGGCAAAGCCGGATTCCACGCCCTGAAAGGAAATCCGGACTCCCATATCCTTTTTTGCCCCTGTGTTCTTCCACCCTTCCGGAACCCGGAAGAAGGTGACATACTGCCCCACCGGATTCCGGTATTCCGGGATCTGGCCGGGTTTTATATCCTCTACGCCATCCCAGGGATACTGGGTATTGACATAAGCCGGGACATCATAGCCCTCCATCTGGATGTTGGAGGGAACATGGATATCCTCCCATCCGCTCACGTCACAGGAGTCCTTCTCAAAATCCGGGATCACAGAAGCGTAATTCACGGCATAGTGAAATTTCCAGAGCCCGTTCAGAGAAGCCCTCAGAGAACTGGACCCCGAAAAGCTTTCTTTCAGGGACGCAAAGGCGATATGGTCCGAATGGGCCGCAAGCGCATTGACCTTGAAGACTCCCGGATCCTTCACGATTTGATAATCAAATTTATCCATAGTTTTTCTCATTCATCCTTTATTATTTCTTGATCAGAACCAGGCTTGCAGCAGTACTCTTTTTTACTTGACCGAACCGGTAATACCTTCTGCAAACTGCTTCTGCAGGATGAAGAAAATAAGCATGGTCGGGATGGAGCAGAAAAGAACGCCCATCATCAGTACGCCATAGTCAATGGTATAGCCCGAGGCAAGATTGGCGATCAGCATGGGCATGGTCTGTGCCTGGTTATCCGTCATGACGACCTTCGGCCACAGATAAGAGTTCCATGCATTCATGAAGGTGATTACTGCTGCCGCGGCATAGGTGGAACGCATGATGGGCAGGTACTGCCGGAAGAAGATTCCGATCTCGCTCTGTCCGTCGATGCGGGCCGCTTCCATGATGGCCGGCGGGAAATTCCTGGAATTCTGCCGGAACATCATGATCATAAAGGGCGTGGCGATCTGCGGAAGGATGAAGCCCCACACAGAGTTCAGCAGTCCCATTTTTGAGATCATGGTGAACAGCGGGATCATAGTGGCAACGCCCGGGATCATCATGGCCAGCAGCAGGAAGGCGAACAGCCGGT
>JAFOJB010000284.1 GCA_017420455.1 Blautia sp. | reverse complement strand
GCATCATAAAAGAGTTTTCCCATGCCTTTCCATCCAAATATGGTTTCTATAATCATCGATCCCGACAAAAAGTGCCCCATCTGCATACACATAGATGTAATATAGGGCAGCAGCGCATTTTTCAGAACATGCCGCAGGAGAACCTTTTTGTCTGACAGACCTTTGGCACGTGCCGTAATAATATATTCTTCATTACGAATCTGGGAGATACAGCTTTTCATTAAAATAAAGTCCCCGGCGATCCGGTAGAGAATGATAATGCCAAGCGGCAGAGCGGCATGCCGCAGCACATCAAGAATATATTTCCAGAAATCCGTTTCGGTACCGCTCACCATTCCGCTGATGGGAAACCAGCGAAGCTTAAAAGCAAAAACGACAAGGACAAGCACCCCGATACAGTTTGAAGGAAGCGTATCCACAAAAAGCGCTATGGGTGTCAGGATCATGTCAAAAGGTTTTCCCGGGTTCCACCCGGCAAATACTCCCAGGAGGCCTCCTAAAAGACCTCCCAGGATAAGGGCTGGTATGGACAGAACCAGCGTCCATCTGCAGGCCGCGCCAACCGTCTGGGCTACCGGAAGTTTATTTCCATAGGAAATACCAAAGTCCAGTGTCACGACACATTTCAGATACCGGATATACTGTTCTCCGATCGTTCCATTCAGACCATATTTTTCTTTCAGCATTTCCAGCTGTTCCGGCGCCGCCTCCATCAGATAATAATATTCTTCCTGTCCGATCAGATGCTGCATAACATTGCCGGGCATAAAACGCACCATAAGAAAGCTGATCGTAATGATCATGAAAATAGTAGCCAGGGACGCCGTCAGACGCCTTAATATCCTCTTTCCCATTACCGGATGCGCCTCCTTTCTTCCCATAATCATCTGTTATGCAGATCCATCCCGTTTATGGATGCATATATGCTGCGGGGTATTTTACTTTGCATGCAGGGAGGTCCAGGTGTCATTATTGACAACTCCCCAGCTCATCCAGTTATTCCATCCTTCGATCTTATCCGTCCGGAACGGATAGAACGCCATCTCCCAGCAGAGAGAGGTACCGAAAAGAACATCGTTGGCTTCCTGCTGGAGCCACTGAAGCCCATTTACATATTCTTCCGGAGAAGTAGCTTCTACCATGTTCCATACATGCTCTGTGAAATCCGGATCATGGTAAGCACCCCAGGTCCAGGTACTGGACTGCTGTGTCTGGGCATTTTTTTCTACTGCGTCAGCCTGCAGATCTGCCACATAGTACCGGAACGCAGTGCTGTTCTTTGCAACACCAACGGTTGTATATCCGATGGCAATATCATAGTTTTCCTTCTCGATATTTTCTTCCCAGATCTCATCATTGGTGATGATACTTTCATCGACATATGCATCGATCCCGGCTTCTTTCAGGTTGTCGATCAGGATCTCCGCGATCCTGTTTCGCAGGGACATGTCAGAAGAGTACTGAGGAACCACAAGGATTTTCATCTCTGATCCATCCGGGAATTCACGAAGTCCGTCACCGGTAACATCTTTATAGCCTGCCTCATCCAGAATCTGGTTTGCTTCTTCCAGATTCCGCTCAAATTTCGGAAGATCCGCGTTAAACCCGATACAGGAAGGAGCAAGCAGGGATGTGTTCGGAATCTCGCCGTATTCACCGCCGATCAGACTGGCAAGAAGCTCCCAGTTGAAGGCCTTCGTAGCTGCCAGACGCATCTGATAATCAGAAAAGGCAGGTCTCGACATACCAAAGGTGATCTGGTTCTGTCCGGAATTATAACTCTTTCCGGGATCTATGTTTTCTTCCCCGTCCAGAAGTCCGATAAGCGTATGGGAAACAGGAGAAGAATAACGATAGTAGCAGTCAACTTCCCCATTGATCAGAGCCATCAGGACATCTTCCTGGTTCGCGTAGCTCTTTACGGTTACGGAATCGACTGTGATTTCTCCGTGATAATTGTTTTGCGGAATCGCTTCAAAATACATGGTTCCGGCATCCAGATCCCGTGAGATCAGTTTATAGGCGCCGCAGCCGATGGAAGCGTCTTCTTCCATGTAATCATAATAGTCATCGCCTCCCACATGTGACTCCCAGATATGTTTGGGAATACAGCCGTCATTCAGCGCGGCATTTGTAAGATAAGCATAGGCATCCGGCTCGGAGAATGTCAGGCGGGCGCTCCCCTCCCCTGTAAGTTCTATCGATTCCATATGCCGGAGGGTACTCTTCAGCATGGTGTCTTTATAG
>JAFOJB010000283.1 GCA_017420455.1 Blautia sp. | reverse complement strand
TCCTTTCACTTTCGAGAGCTCCGATCATTTCTGGAATTTCGTGAATTCCGATCTTGGGGCGGAAATTCTGGCTGAGCCTGCAGAGCAGGGACTTGGCGTGACCGGGCTGTTCTATGTAGAGGATGGCTTCCGCAGCTTTTTCTTTAAAGATCCGGTAGAAGGAATTGACGACCTGAAAGGGAAAAAGCTCCGTGTTTCTTCTGACCAGATCATGACAGGACTTTGCAATGGTCTTGGCGCATCCCCCACCGTTGTTGCCTTTAACGAGCTGTACACCAGTCTTCAGTCAGGCGTTGTAGATGGCGCAGAACAGCCGATCACTCCTTATGCCGCCAACGCGTTCAATGAAGTTGCTCCTTATTTCCTGCTGGACGAACACACCATGGCGACCTCCGAGATCGTAATCGCCGATATGTCTCTGGATAAGCTGACAGAGGAACAGCAGCAGGCGCTGCTGGAGGCCGGCAAGGCTACCGAAGAATACGCAAGAGAGCTGTGCGCTTCCGATATCGAGGCCTGCAGGGCAGAGCTTACGGAAAAGGGCGTGACCTTCATTGAGGTTCCGGATAAGACACCGTATCGTGAAGCCTGCCAGGATCTGATCTCCCAGTTCACCAGCGGTGTAGAGGATGTATACCAGGGAATCCTTGACCTTGCGTAAAAGCTTTTTCTGATGAATAAACCGGCCTGCCTGGAAAATCCGGGCAGGCTTTTTTACGGGGGCAGATTTATTATCGGCCGTGTTTTGGCCGGCTCTACATAATCGTCATCCGACAACAATGTTTGTCAGTATATTTTTGCGAGTAAGAGGAGGAAAGATATGGCAGACAAAATCGAAAGATTGTTTGATAAGATATACGCCGTCGTCATGGTACTGTGCAAGCTGTTCCTGATCGCGGATGTTTGCATCACTTCCTATGCTGTGGCCGGACGATATCTCGGTCAGTGGATTCCCTTCATCACAGATCCTTCCTGGAGTGAGGAAATTGTCCTGACCTGCATGGTATATATGGCGTTCCTGAGCGCCGCGCTGGCAATCAGAAAGGGAACCCACATCCGGATGACATCGCTGGACGGATATCTTCCTGAAAAGCTCATCTGGGTTCTGGATCTCATAGCCTATATTCTGGTACTTTCGTTTTCCATCATGATGATATGGGAAGGCTTCAAATTTGCCACGATGATCGGCAGGAGAGTGACCTACACCAGTCTTCCCTGGCTTTCCAAATTCTGGCAGTTTGCGCCGGTCCCCATTTCCGGGATCGCCATGGTGCTGTTTCAGCTGGAGGTCATCTATAAGCATTTCACCAAAAGAGGGAAGGAGGACAAATAAATGTACAGTAATACTACAGCGATCGTAATACTTCTGGTATCCTTCCTGGTAATGATCCTGCTTCGCATTCACATCGCCTATGCGGTAGGAATCGCCTCTTCCCTGTGTCTGCTTTATCTTCAGATTCCGCTTACCAACGTATGCCAGCAGATGGTAAAAGGATTAAGCTCTTTTTCTCTAATGGCAGTGCCGTTTTTTATCACCATGGGATGTCTCATGGGATCCGGTGGAATTTCCGATAAGCTGATCGATCTGGCAAACGCTCTTGTAGGGTGGATGCACGGGGGACTTGCCATGGTCAACATCGTGGCCTCCTATTTCTTCGGAGGGATTTCCGGATCTGCCACAGCGGACACGGCTTCTATCGGAAAGCTGATGATCCCCATGATGGTAGATGCCGGATATGACGACGATTTTTCTACCGCGGTCACCATCACCTCCTCTGTGGAAGGACTGCTGGTGCCTCCCAGCCATAACATGGTGATCTATGCCACTTCTGCAGGAGGGGTTTCGGTCGGCGCTCTGTTCATGGCAGGATATCTTCCCGGGGCGCTGCTTGCCATTTCTCTGATGGTGGGGTCCTATATCATTTCCATGAAACGAAACTACCCCCGTGGGGACAAATTCAGTCTGAAAGTTTTCCTGAAGCAGCTGGGACGCTCCATCTGGGCTCTCCTTGCGATCCTGATCGTAGTAGTGGGAGTTGTATGCGGCGTATTCACAGCGACTGAATCCGCGGCTATTGCTGTCGTTTACAGTCTGATCATAAGCCTTGCAGTATACAGAGAGCTGACATGGAAAGGTGTCTGGAGAGTTCTGGGAGAATGTATCGATACTCTTGCCATCGTGCTGATCCTTTGCGGAACCTCCAGCATTTTCGGATATTGCCTGACCTATCTGCACGTTCCGGATCTTGCGGCCAGCGCCATTATCAGCCTTACCTCAAACAAGATCCTGCTTACGCTGCTGATCAACCTGATCCTTCTGGTGCTGGGATGCATTATGGATATGGCGCCTATCATCCTGATCGCGACACCGATTCTGTATCCTATTGCACAGCAGATCGGAATCGGAGCCGTACAGTTTGGCGTTATGATGATCCTGAACTGCGGAATCGGACTTCTGACGCCGCCGGTGGGAAGCTGTCTTTTTATCGGTTCGGCTGTATCCGGCGTGAGGATCGAAAAGATCGTAAAAGCTGCGCTTCCCTTCTATATCTGCATGCTGATCGTCCTGATGCTTGTAAGCTTCGTACCTGCCATCAGCATGATCATTCCGCACCTGGTGGGATATTGATCGAAGAAGACCGCGGGAGGCTTTCCCTATCCACGCCGGCTTTTTCTGTACTGAAGCGGGCTGGCTCCTGCCTTGTCCTTGAATACCCGGGAGAAGGAGCTGATATTGGTATATCCTGCCTTCTGACTGATGATCTCCACAGAATAGCCGGTGTTGATCAGAAGAGCTTTGGCCTGCGTGATCCGCACATGGGAGATGTAATCGCTGACCGACATTCCCAGTACCTCCCTGAAAATGTTGTAAAGCTGTGTTTTGCTTAACAGAAATTCTTTGGAAAGCTGTTCTATGGCAAGCTGTTCCGAAAAATGTTCGTCGATGTACTGGCAGACCTCCGAGACCGTCTGAGAATGGGACTGGTAGGAGATGGAGGCGGGAAGGCCGAATTTTTCCTGATAGAAATGGTTCAGAAGAAGGAGGATCTTCCCCAGCTCCAGCTTCAGATACATCTGATTCCGGTGATACCGGGCCGGATTATCTTCTTTGCAAAGCACCTGATTCTCCTTCTGGACCGCTTCCATCTGCTCCATGGATGTCCGGATCACGTCTGACTGCGCGTCCGGCAGCAGGAGGATTGCCGGTTCTGCCTGCTTCCGGAT
>JAFOJB010000282.1 GCA_017420455.1 Blautia sp. | reverse complement strand
GCCAACGCGATTCAGACACTGTTCCAGATCAAGATCCCCATGATCGCGCCTACGATCACCATCTGCACATTCCTGACACTGACGTCCGCCTTCAAGCAGTTCGACGTCAACCTGTCCCTGACAAACGGCACCGGTTCTGTGGCGGACTTCATGGGCCAGTACCTGACAAACGGTACGCAGATGCTTGCCCTGAACATTTACAATACGGCAGTGGTGGAGAATGAATATGCCTTCGGCCAGGCCAAGGCCTTCCTGTTCTTTGTCATCCTGGCATGTGTATCGATCCTGCAGGTACGTATTTCCAACAAGAAGGAGGTAGAGCTTTAATGAACAGAAAAGAACCTACTTCCCAGGTCATCCTTAAATTCGTGATCGCGGTCATCATCGCGATTTATGTCCTGTTTCCTTTTGCTCTGGTTGTCATCAACTCCTGCAAACAGACGGCAGACATCACGTCAAATCCCATCGGCCTGAACGGTATGAGCATCGGTCAGCTGATGAAGAACATGAACGATGTTGTCAACAACCCCAACTTCCTGTTCTGGCACGCATTTGGATTTTCGGTGCTGATCACGGTGCTGTCTCTGGTCCTGCTGGCCCTGTTCGGCGCCATGACGGCATGGGTCATCTGCCGGAACAAGACCAAGTGGGCGACCCTGATCTATTTCACTTTCATTGCTTCCATGATCATTCCTTTCCAGGTGGTCATGCTGCCCCTGATCTCCACATTCCGCGATGTGGGCAAGTTTGTGGGTATTCCCATGCTGCAGTCCGTTCCTGGCATCGTGTTTGCCTATCTGGGATTCGGCGGCGCTATGACTGTGTTCATCCTGACCGGCTTCATCAAGGGAATTCCTTATGATCTGGAGGAGGCCGCCTCCATTGACGGCTGCCGTCCTGAACAGGTCTTTTTCAAAGTCATATTCCCTCTGCTGACACCGGTTATCACGACCGTTACCATTCTGAACGGTATGTGGATCTGGAATGACTATCTGCTCCCTTCCATGATGCTGGGACAGAACGGTGTTGTTAAGACGCTGCCTGTCGCGGTGCAGGCTTTCGTCGGTTCCTATGTCAAGCAGTGGAATCTGATTCTGACAGCTGCCCTGCTGGCGATCATCCCCATGATCGTGCTGTTCCTGTTTGCACAGAAACAGATCATGAACGGTATGATCGAGGGCGCAGTCAAGGGCTGATACAGGCCCCGGGGTATTGACATCATCTTCATCAGATCCCCGGATTTGAAAAGAGGCTGTGCCGAAGCCAGGTGCAGCCTCTCTTGTGTATAAGGAAATAAGAATGCTATGAAGAATATGTTGGACCTGGACGGACCTCTGGTGCGAGCGCTCAGTGATCTGAACACACTGGTGATCTTGAATATCCTGACGGCTCTTTTCTGCATCCCGGTGATCACTGCCGGCGCCTCTGTGGCGGCAATGCATTATGTGATCATGGAGATGTTTGAAAACCGGGGAGATGGCGCGGCCAGGGAGTTCTGGAAGCGTTTTAAGGAGAATCTCAGAAACGCGACTCCGGTGTGGCTGATCCTCCTGGCTGCGGCGGTATTCATTTATGTGGACTGCAGGATTATTATGGGCGGGCAGATGGGCCTGCCGCGGGCCATGCTGGTTCCGCTCTACATCGGCGCGTTTATAGAGGCTTCCATCGCCGTGTATGCTTTTCCCCTGACGGCCAGATTTGTCTATTCCACAGGCGCGACATTCAAAAATTCCGCGATCCTGGCAGTCGCCAATTTCCCCAGGACGGTGCTCATGGTCCTTTATCACGTGATCATGCCGTATCTGCTCTTTAATGTATCACGGCTGCTGCCTCTCTTTTTCCTGGTGGGGATTTCTCTTCCCGCATATTTCAGCGCGCTGCTGTATATGCCGGTCATACGAAAAATGATCGGTGAACCGGAACCGGACGAAGATATGCCTGAAGACGGACCGGACGGAGAGGAATTCCTGTAGTAAGAGACGGTTTTACAGATTATAATGAAAAGGAAATCTGCCCGGGAAACCTGTCCCGGCAAAACAGGAGGATATCATGCGAACAAGCGGAATATTGCTGCCCGTCTTCAGTCTGCCCGGTAAGTACGGAATCGGCTCCTTTTCAAAAGAGGCGTACGCGTTTGTGGATTTTTTAAAGGAAGCAGGCCAGGCTTACTGGCAGATTCTGCCGCTGGGCCCCACAGGATATGGAGATTCTCCCTATCAGGCCTTTTCCACATTTGCGGGGAACCCCTATCTGATCGATCCGGAGGATCTGATCGGACAGGGGCTGCTCACCCGGGAGGAATGTGAGGCTGTCGATTTCGACAGTGACGGGGGAGTAGATTACGGAAAGCTGTACAATGGGCGGTGGGGCCTGCTCAGGAAAGCGTTCTCCAGAAGCGGTCACAGGGATACGTCTGCCTTTGAGGCTTTTGAGAAGGAGAATGCCTTCTGGCTTCAGGATTACGCGGTCTTTATGGCGGTAAAGGACGCTCATGGAGGCGCGGGCGCGGAAAGCTGGGAACCTGATATCAGGGACTACAGACCGGAGGCCGTACAGGCCTGGTCCGAAAAGCTGGCAGAGGATATAGATTTCTATAAATACCTGCAGTTTGAATTTATGCGGCAGTGGAAAAAACTGCGGGAGTATGCGGCGGCGCAGGGGATCCGGATCATCGGTGATATCCCGATCTATGTCTCCGCGGACAGTTCGGATTTCTGGGCCAACAGAGAACTTTTCCAGCTCGATGAGCGCGGCCGCATCCGCATGATCGCGGGCGTGCCTCCGGACGGCTTTTCGGCGATCGGACAGGTATGGGGAAACCCGCTTTATAACTGGAACCGGCACAAAGAAACCGGCTATGACTGGTGGATCCGGCGGATCAAGAAGTGCAGGGAACTCTACGATGTCATACGGATCGACCATTTCCGCGGATTTGACGAGTATTTCTCCATTCCGGCGCAGGCTGAAACGGCGGTGGAAGGACACTGGGAGAAAGGCCCCGGCATCAGCCTGTTCGAAAAAATCAGGAAAGAACTGGGCCAAGTCCCCATCATCGCGGAGGACCTCGGCTATGTGACGGATACAGTGCGCCAGCTGGTGCGCGATACAGGCTTTCCCAGCATGAAGGTCCTGGAGTTCGCCTTCGACTCAAGAGACTCCACCGGGGCCATGGAGTACCTGCCCTATCGCTATC
>JAFOJB010000281.1 GCA_017420455.1 Blautia sp. | reverse complement strand
CGATCAGGGCAGTTTTTCTGATTTCCTTCATGACATCCTCCTTATTAAAGCGAAAAAAAGCCAGGACAAAATGTCCTGGCCTGCAGAGCGATAGACGGGGCTCGAACCCGCGGTCTCGACCTTGGCAAGGTCGCGCGTTACCAACTACGCCACTATCGCATAAGCGGGTGATGGGAATCGAACCCACGTGTCCAGCTTGGAAGGCTGGTGTTCTACCATTGAACTACACCCGCATTTCGTTGCAGCCCTTACCGCTGCAACAAAAAAAATTATAGGACAATTTTTCTTATTTGTCAATCACTTTTTTTTAAATTTCCCAATACCACACTGCTTCCTTCTCCTTCGGCGGTTTGATGACCAGTTCGGGATTCTTGGCGCTTACCTTGGTATTGGAGGCGATGGATTCCGTGATGAAGGTATTGCCGGTGATAATGCTGTTCTCGCCGATGACCGTCTCCCCTCCCAGTACGGTGGAGTTTGCGTAGATCGTCACATTGTCCCCGATGGTGGGATGGCGTTTTACTCCGGAGAGCTGCTGCCCCTTCCTTGTAGAGAGAGCTCCCAGTGTAACGCCCTGGTACAGCTTTACATTGTTTCCGATGGTGGTCGTCTCTCCGATGACAACGCCGGTTCCGTGGTCGATAAAGAAGTATTCTCCGATCGTTGCGCCAGGGTTGATATCGATCCCTGTATTGGAATGGGCGTATTCTGTCATGATCCGGGGAATAAAGGGAACCTTTTCTTCATAGAGCACATGGGCGATCCGGTAAGTATAGATGGCCATGAAGCCCGGGTAAGAGAAGACGATCTCCTCCTTGCTCTTGGCCGCCGGGTCTCCATCGAAGCCTGCCTGGACATCCTTCAGGAGCAGCTCCTGGATATCCGGAAGCTTCCGGATAAAAACCTCCGTGATCCGTCTGGCCTCTTCTTTGGCTTCTTCATTTTCCCGGAAAAACTGAAGAGCAATACGGATCTGTGCGCAAAGCCTGTCGTAGATGTCATTCAGGCGATACCCCAGATAATGTTCCGGAAAGACCGACGCGCTGGTATCGTATCCGAAGTATCCCGGAAAGATCACAGCCCGGAGATCCCTCACAATGTCGATCACTGCCGACCGGTTGGGCAGGTTTCTGCCGTCCTTTCCCTGGAGTAGGGCATCCTCCTTATAGTTTCCCGCAAGTCTCTCTACTGCCTCAAAAACTGCCGCTTTTTTATTTTCCATTCTTTCCTCCACCACAAGCCAATTCAGATTCCGTGTCTGTCTCACCGGCTTTTTCCCGTTTCCGAAAACAGACATTACCTGCATCATAGTATAGCCTGCCATTTTCGTCAAGTAATGCCGCAGAAAACTTTCAGAAAAGAATTGACCTTTTCCATTTTTCCTTATATAATAAAGGACGGTTCAAGGAGGACTCCTTTTGGAGATGTACCCAAGTGGCTGAAGGGTCCGCACTCGAAATGCGGTAGGCCGGGCAACCGGCGCGAGGGTTCAAATCCCTCCATCTCCGCTGGCCATCCGGAAAATTCCGGATGGCTTTTTTTGCGCAATAAAGGTTACAGTTCACGGCCCCGCCGGGGGTGTCCCGGCAGCTGTTTTCGTTATTCAGGAGATAAGATATGGTCAGAGATCGGAAATTCTATCGACAGTTTTTCGCCATGGTCGTGGTGCTGATCCTTCAGAATGTGATCACCTTAAGTGTAAACCTGGCGGATAATATCATGCTCGGCGCCTACAGCGAGAATGCTCTTGCCGGCGTGGCCGCCGTAAACCAGGTACAGTTTATTTACCAGCAGCTTCTGAATGCCGCCGGAGAAGGCATCGTTATTCTCGGTACCCAGTACTTTGGAAAAGGGCAGTTCGGGCCGATCAAAAAGGTGGCCTCGATCGCCATGCACTCTGCACTGCTCCTTGCCGTCGGCCTTTTCGTGCTGGTAAGCCTTTTCCCGCACCAGATCCTGTCTGTCTTCACCACGGATGAGATCATTATCGGACAGGGAATGGAGTATCTTTCCCTGATCCGGTATACCTACCTGGTCTTTGCAGCGACCCAGCTGCTGCTTGCCGTTCTGCGCAGCACCGGAACCGTACACATCGCGCTGTTTCTCTCCGGTTGGTCGCTGGTAGTCAACTGTGTGATCAATTATACCCTGATCTACGGACATTTCGGGGCTCCCCGCCTTGGGGTAAGAGGCGCTGCCATCGGCACCCTGACTGCACGGATCACAGAATTAATGATCCTGCTTTTCTTCATCGCACGTAAGGAAAAGTATCTCCGGCTCCGGTTCTCCGACTATCTGCAGACCGACGGCCTTCTCCGGAAGGATTATTTCCGGGTGATGCTTCCGGTAATGGTGATCAGCGGCCTCTGGGGACTGAACACGGCCGCACAGAACGCCATCCTTGGGCACATGAATTCCCGGGCCATCGCGGCAAACAGCGTGGCTTCCACCCAGTTTCTTCTGGTGAAATCCATGGCTGTCGGTACCGCTTCCACCGCTTCCTTCTTTATCGGAAAGACCATAGGGGAGGGGGACGGGAAAAAACTCCGCCTGTACGCCAGGACGATGCAGATCCTGTTTCTGGGTATTGGTCTTCTGTCCGGGATCACCCTGTTTCTGATCCGGATGCCCATCCTTTCCCTGTACCAGCTGGAGCCGGAAACCCGCCGGATGGCAGAACAGTTCCTTCTGATCCTCTGTGTAGTCATCATGGGCATGTCCTACCAGATGCCCACCAACATCGGCATCATCCGCGGCGGCGGAGATTCCCGTTTCGTCATGATCATGGACCTTGTGAGTATCTGGGGGATCGTGATTCCCCTCTCCTTCTTCATGGCGTTCTATGTGAAGGCTTCCCCGGCCATCGTCGTCTGCTGCCTGAATGCAGACCAGATCTTCAAATGCGTCCCGGCCTTCCTGAAGGCCAACTACGGACACTGGGCCAGGAAACTGACCCGGACCTGATTTTTCTATTGACATTTTACCGGTTTAAAGTTATAATCTTAAAAGTCAGAAAGACACAGGGGATTGGTCAAATGGTATGATAGGGGTCTCCAAAACCTTTGGTGGGAGTTCGATTCTCTCATCCCCTGCTGAAAAAAGCTGTGAAATATGTGCGTCAGAAAACACATATTTCACAGCTTTTTTTTACTGAAAATATCGAACGTGACACGGGAACAGGTTCTCTGATACACATTCTGTGCTGAAAATATCGAACGTGACATGGGGACAGGTTCTCTGATACACATTCTGCGCTGACAATATCGGCATGTGTCAGGGTACCTGTCCCATATCACACCCGGAAAGCCATTATCCCTTCACACCGCCGGAGGTAAGCCCGGAGGTGAGATGTTTCTCGATCGCCATAAACAGAATGACCACCGGAATGGTCGCCAGCAGAGAAGCGGCGAACAGATACTGCCACT
>JAFOJB010000280.1 GCA_017420455.1 Blautia sp. | reverse complement strand
GTAAAAACAGGAAAAAGCATGCGAATGAGCTACCAGAGACAGCAGGAAGTTCTCGAGATGCCGAACCTGATTGAAGTTCAGAAGAATTCCTACGAATGGTTTCTGCAGGAAGGTCTGAAAGAGGTATTCGATGATATCTCTCCCATCACGGATTTTAGCGGGAAGCTGAGTCTGGAATTTATCGGCTTTACCTATGATGAGAAGGATGCAAAACACTCGATCGAAGAGTGCAAAGAGCGTGATATCACGTACAGTGCTCCCTTGAAAGTCAAGGTACGGCTCCATAACAAGGAGACGGAAGAGATCAACGAACATGAGATCTTCATGGGAGACCTCCCTCTTATGACGGCCACCGGCACGTTCGTGATCAATGGCGCAGAGCGTGTTATCGTAAGCCAGCTGGTGCGTTCCCCCGGTATCTATTATGCAATCGCCCACGATAAGCTGGGAAAACGTCTGTTTTCCAGCACTGTTATTCCGAACCGGGGTGCATGGCTGGAGTACGAAACGGATTCCAACGATGTGTTCTATGTGCGTGTAGACCGTACCAGGAAGGTCCCCGTAACCGTGCTGATCCGTGCTCTGGGAGTAGGAACCAACGCGGAGATCCTCGAGCTGTTCGGAGAAGAGACGAAGATCCACGCCAGTCTTGATAAGGATACTGCGAACACCTATCAGACAGGTCTTCTTGAACTGTACAAAAAGATCCGTCCCGGCGAGCCTCTGCAGGTGGAAAACGCGGAAAGCCTGATCACGGCCATGTTCTTCGATCCAAGAAGATATGATCTTGCGAAGGTAGGGCGGTATAAATTCAACAAAAAGCTTCATTTCAACAAGAGAATCGTCGGCCACACACTGGCAAGGGATGTGGTGGATCCTTCTACAGGGGAGATCCTTGCGGAGGCAGGTACTGCCGTAAACAGGGAGCTGGCAGACCTCATCCAGAACAGCGCCGTTCCGGCGGTATGGATCAGGAGAACAGGGGAAAAGACAGAGGATGAACTGGAAACCAAAGTCCTTTCCAATATGATGGTGGATATCCGCCACTATATTCCGGGCGTGGAGAATCCCAAGGAGGAGCTGGGGCTCGAGGAGACGGGAATGGTATACTATCCGGTGCTGGAGACCCTTATGGGCGAGCACGAGGACATGGAAGAGCTGAAGGATGCCATCCGCAGAGACGCCCACGATCTTGTTCCGAAGCATATTACCAAGGAAGATATTTTCGCTTCTATTAATTATAATATTCATCTGGAATACGGCATCGGGAACGACGATGATATCGACCATCTGGGGAACCGCCGTATCCGTGCAGTGGGAGAGCTGCTGCAGAACCAGTACAGGATCGGTTTTTCCAGACTGGAGCGTGTGGTCAGGGAACGTATGACCACCCAGGATGTGGAGACCATCTCTCCCCAGTCCCTGATCAATATCAAGCCCGTGACAGCGGCGGTAAAGGAGTTCTTCGGATCCTCTCAGCTGTCCCAGTTCATGGACCAGAACAATCCGCTTGGAGAGCTGACGCACAAGAGACGTCTCTCTGCCCTCGGCCCCGGAGGTCTTTCCAGAGACCGTGCCGGATTCGAGGTACGGGATGTCCATTACTCCCACTACGGAAGAATGTGCCCCATCGAGACCCCTGAAGGTCCCAACATCGGTCTGATCAACTCCCTGGCGTCCTACGCCCGGATCAATCAGTACGGTTTTGTGGAAGCTCCCTATCGGAAGGTAGATAAATCAGATCCTCAGAATCCCAGAGTTACAGACGAAGTCGTCTATATGACTGCGGATGAAGAGGACAATTATCATGTGGCGCAGGCCAATGAAGCCCTGGACGCGGAGGGACACTTCGTCCGCAAGAACGTCTCCGGCCGTTACCGCGAGGAGACCCAGGAATACGAGCGCCGTATGTTTGACTATATGGACGTGTCCCCGAAGATGGTTTTCTCCGTGGCTACAGCCCTCATCCCCTTCCTGCAGAACGATGATGCCAACCGTGCCCTGATGGGGTCCAACATGCAGCGTCAGGCAGTGCCGCTCCTTACCACCGAAGCACCTGTGGTAGGAACCGGTATGGAGACCAAGACCGCCGTAGACTCCGGAGTCTGCGTGGTCGCCAGGAATTCCGGAACCGTACAGAGAGCGACCTCCACGGAGATCGTGATCAAGAACGATGATGGAACAAAGGACGAATATCACCTGACAAAGTTCATGCGGAGCAACCAGAGCAACTGCTACAACCAGAGGCCCATTGTCTTTCAGGGAGAGCATGTGGAAGCCGGCGATGTCATCGCGGACGGCCCCTCCACCTCCGGCGGAGAACTGGCTCTGGGGAAAAATCCTCTCATCGGTTTCATGACCTGGGAGGGTTATAACTACGAGGACGCTGTACTTCTTTCCGAACGTCTCGTGATGGACGATGTCTATACCTCCGTCCACATAGAGGAATATGAGGCAGAAGCCCGGGATACCAAGCTCGGGCCGGAGGAGATCACCCGGGATGTGCCTGGAGTCGGAGACGATGCCCTGAAGGATCTTGACGAGCGCGGGATCATCCGCATCGGTGCGGAGGTCCGTGCAGGGGATATCCTGGTAGGAAAGGTCACTCCGAAGGGAGAGACAGAGCTTACCGCAGAGGAGAGGCTCCTCCGCGCGATCTTCGGCGAGAAAGCCAGAGAGGTAAGAGATACCTCCCTGAAGGTTCCTCACGGTGAATACGGCATCGTTGTAGATGCCAAGGTCTTTACGAAAGAAAATGACGGGGATTCCCTCCAGAATGGTGTCAACCAGTCTGTCCGTATCTATATTGCCCAGAAGAGAAAGATCTCTGTAGGCGACAAGATGGCAGGCCGTCACGGGAACAAGGGTGTTGTTTCCCGTGTTCTTCCGGTAGAGGATATGCCCTTCCTTCCCAACGGGCGTCCCCTGGATATCGTACTGAATCCTCTGGGCGTGCCTTCCCGTATGAATATCGGGCAGGTGCTGGAGATCCACCTCTCCCTGGCCGCAAAGGCCCTGGGCTTCAATGTCTCCACGCCTGTGTTCGCGGGAGCCAACGAAAAGGATATCCAGGATACCCTGGAGCTGGCAAATGATTATGTCAATACGGAGGACTTCGAGGAATTCCGTGAGAAATACAAAGATACCCTGGCACCGGAGGTCATGCAGTACCTGGATGAAAACAAAGCGCACAGAGCTGTCTGGAAGGGAGTTCCCATCTCCAGAGACGGCAAGGTGCGTCTGCGCGACGGCCGTACCGGCGAGTATTTCGACAGCCCCGTTACCATCGGGCACATGCACTACCTGAAGCTCCATCACCTGGTGGACGATAAGATCCACGCCCGTTCCACGGGCCCGTACTCTCTGGTTACGCAGCAGCCTCTGGGCGGTAAAGCGCAGTTCGGCGGACAGCGTTTCGGAGAGATGGAGGTGTGGGCGCTGGAGGCCTATGGCGCGTCCTATACACTGCAGGAGATCCTGACAGTGAAATCCGACGATGTGGTAGGCCGTGTCAAGACCTATGAAGCCATCATCAAGGGCGACAATATACCAGAGCCCGGTATCCCGGAATCCTTCAAGGTTCTTCTGAAGGAGCTTCAGTCACTCGGACTGGATGTCAGGGTCCTCCGGGACGACCAGACAGAGGTGGAGATCATGGAATCCGTGGATTACGGCGAGACAGATCTCCGTTCGATCATCGAGGGAGACGCAAGGCGCCATCCGGACAACGAATCCTTCGAGAGCCACGGCTTCACACGCCAGGAGTTCCAGAACGAGGAACTGGTGAACGTAGATCGTGATGAAGACGAGGAAGAGGATGGGGACTACGATGACGACGAATACGATGGGGAGTTCGGCAGCGAGGATTCTTTTGATGATGACAGTTCCTATGATGGCTCTTTTGACGAAGAGTAAGAAAGGGGAAAAGTGTAGATGGCAGAAACAACAAATACGAATGAAACATATCAGCCGATGACATTCGATGCCATAAAGATCGGACTGGCGTCCCCTGACAGGATCCGTGAATGGTCCAGAGGCGAGGTACAGAAGCCGGAGACCATCAACTATCGTACTCTGAAACCGGAGAAGGACGGGCTGTTCTGCGAGAGGATCTTCGGACCCTCGAAGGACTGGGAGTGCCACTGCGGAAAGTATAAAAAGATCCGTTACAAGGGCGTCGTCTGTGACCGCTGCGGCGTAGAGGTGACCAAATCCTCTGTCCGCCGGGAGCGTATGGGCCATATCGAACTGGCGGCCCCTGTTTCACATATCTGGTATTTTAAAGGAATTCCTTCCCGGATGGGGCTGATCCTGGATATTTCGCCCAGAAACCTGGAGAAGGTCCTGTATTTCGCAAGCTATATTGTTCTGGATCCCATGAACTCGGGAATGATGAAGAAACAGATCCTTTCAGAGGCCGAGTACCAGTCCGCCAGAGAGACCTTCGGAGAGGATGGCTTCCGGGCAGGAATGGGAGCGGAATCCATCATGGAGCTTCTGCAGGAGATCGACCTGGAGAAGGATGCGGAATCCCTGAAGAATGAGCTGCGGGACGCGAACGGACAGAAACGTGCCCGTATCATCAAGCGTCTCGAGGTGGTGGAGTCCTTCCGGGAATCAGGCAACCGTCCGGAGTGGATGGTCATGACAGTGATCCCGGTCATCCCGCCGGATATCCGTCCCATGGTACAGCTGGACGGCGGGCGTTTTGCCACCAGCGATCTGAACGATCTGTACAGAAGGATCATTAACCGGAACAATCGTCTGAAAAGGCTGCTGGAGCTCGGCGCGCCGGATATCATCGTCCGGAACGAAAAGCGGATGCTCCAGGAGGCTGTGGACGCCCTGATCGACAATGGCCGCAGAGGCCGTCCCGTAACCGGTCCCGGAAACAGGCCGCTGAAATCCCTTTCCGATATGCTGAAGGGAAAGAACGGGCGTTTCCGCCAGAACCTGCTGGGAAAACGTGTGGACTATTCCGGCCGTTCGGTTATCGTCGTGGGACCGGAGCTGAAGATTTATCAGTGCGGTCTGCCCAAGGAAATGGCCATCGAGCTGTTCAAGCCCTTCGTCATGAAGGAGCTGGTTTCCAACGGCATGTCCCACAATATCAAAAATGCCAAAAAGATGGTAGAGAAGCTGGAGCCCCAGGTATGGGATGTCCTGGAAGATGTCATCAAGGAGCACCCGGTAATGCTGAACCGTGCGCCTACATTGCATCGTCTGGGGATCCAGGCCTTCGAGCCCATCCTTGTAGAAGGAAAAGCCATCAAGCTGCACCCGCTGGTGTGTACCGCCTTCAATGCGGACTTTGATGGCGACCAGATGGCCGTGCATCTTCCTCTTTCCGTAGAAGCGCAGGCCGAGTGCCGCTTCCTCCTGCTTTCGCCCAACAACCTGCTGAAGCCTTCCGATGGCGGCCCTGTGGCTGTTCCCTCTCAGGACATGGTCCTTGGTATTTATTACCTGACCCAGGAAAGACCCGGGAACAAAGGGGAGGGCAAGTTCTTCAGGAGTGTAAATGAGGCCATTCTCGCCTATGAAAACGGCGCGATCACTCTGCAGTCACGTATTACTGTCCGCTGCAGAAAGAAAATTGACGGTCAGGAGATCACAGGTAATGTAGAATCTACTCTGGGGCGTTTCCTCTTTAATGAAATCCTTCCGCAGGACCTTGGTTTTGTGGACAGAACAGACCCGGAGAACGCTCTGAAGCTGGAGGTAGACTTCCTTGTGAAGAAAAAACAGCTGAAGCAGATTCTGGAGAAAGTCATCAATACTCACGGGGCGACAAGGACCGCAGAGGTACTGGACGCCATCAAGGCTACAGGCTACAAATATTCTACCAGGGCAGCCATGACGGTTTCCATTTCGGATATGACCGTGCCGGCCAAGAAAGCAGAGATGATCCAGGAAGCCCAGAACCGGGTGGATGAGATCAACAAACGCTACAAGCGTGGAATGGCAACCCAGGAGGAACGCTACAAGGGAGTCGTGGATACCTGGAAGAACACCGACGAAAAGCTGACCAAGGAGCTGCTCGACGGTCTGGATAAATACAACAATATTTTCATGATGGCAGATTCCGGAGCCCGTGGATCTGATAAACAGATCAAGCAGCTGGCCGGTATGCGTGGACTGATGGCGGATACCACCGGTCATACCATCGAGCTTCCCATCAAGTCAAACTTCCGTGAAGGCCTTGACGTTCTGGAATACTTCATGTCAGCCCACGGAGCCCGGAAGGGTATGTCCGATACCGCTCTTCGTACCGCCGACTCCGGATACCTGACCAGACGTCTGGTTGATGTCTCTCAGGAGCAGATTATCCGCGAGACAGACTGCTGCGAGGGCAAGGAAGAGATCCCCGGCATGGTGGTCCGGAAGTTCGCGGAGGGGGAAAGCATTCTGGAAAGTCTCCAGGAACGTATTACCGGAAGGTTTGCCTGCGAGACCATCACCGATAAAAACGGAGAGATCATCGTAAAGAGGAACCACATGATCACCCCGCGCCGTGCGGAGAAAATCATGAAGGAAGGTGTTTCGGCAGACGGAGGTCCCATCGAGGAAGTAAAGATCCGTACTATCCTTACCTGCCGCTGCAAGGTGGGTATCTGCGCGAAGTGCTACGGCGCCAACATGGCGACCGGTGAACCGGTCCAGGTCGGTGAGTCTGTAGGTATTATCGCGGCCCAGTCCATCGGTGAACCGGGTACACAGCTGACCATGCGTACCTTCCACTCCGGCGGTGTTGCCGGAAGTGATATCACACAGGGTCTTCCCCGTGTCGAGGAGCTTTTTGAAGCCCGTAAGCCGAAGGGTCTTGCCATTATCACAGAGATCGCCGGAACCGCTGTACTGAACGAGACCAAGAAAAAGAGAGAGGTCATCGTTACGAACAAGGAAACAGGAGATTCCCGCACCTATCTGATCCCATACAGCTCTCACTGCAAGATCGACGGGGAGAAAGAGGTAGAAGCCGGCGACGAGATCACGGAAGGTTCTGTGAATCCTCATGATATTCTCCGGATCAAGGGCGTACGGTCCGTTCAGGACTATATGATCCGCGAGGTTCAGAGAGTATATCGTCTCCAGGGCGTGGATATCAACGATAAGCATATCGAGGTGATCGTCCGCCAGATGCTGAAGAAGATCCGGATCGAGAATAACGGAGATTCCGATTTCCTGCCGGGTACTCTGGCAGATGTGCTGGATTTCGAAGAAGTCAACGAGCAGCTGATCGCAGAGGGCAAGGAGCCGGCCACCGGTACCCAGATCCTTCTTGGTATCACCAAGGCTTCACTGGCCACGGATTCCTTCCTTTCCGCAGCTTCCTTCCAGGAGACCACCAAGGTTCTTACGGAAGCCGCCATTAAAGGAAAGGTGGACCATCTGATCGGCCTGAAGGAGAATGTTATCATCGGTAAGCTGATTCCTGCCGGTACCGGTCTGAAACGCTACAGCCAGATCGCTCTGGATACCGGAACCCCGGATCTGAAGAGGGACGACATGAAGGAAGAATTCAGTCCGGAGGTAGAGGACGATGCCATCGCCATCGAAGAACTGGACGAGAATGAGAACTTCCCGGAGGATCCGGAAAACGAGAAAGCCTACACGGATGTAGATCCTGGGGAAGATACCGACGAGGAGAATGAAGATCTTTTCGATATCGAAGAAACGCCCGGAGAGTAAAGCATATCTCCTCCGGAAAACACACGACGTGTGAGCGCTGCGAATTGCCGCCTGACCGGTGCATTGCCGGTCAGGCGTTTTCATTTCTTTTCCGGTACATTGCAATTATACGGCGCAGATGATAGTATGAAAGACGGTAAGATAGATCTGGTAAGCCGGAGAGGCAGGTTCATAGTCAAAGTCCGGTATTGTTACAGAATGCCGGACACAGACCGTTACAGTTCACAGCAGGTGAAGCCTTACAGTTCACAGCCCCACCGGCTGAGGGCTGTAAACACAGACATAAAAGAATTACAGGTTTCAGATAAACCGTGGTATACTTAAGATAAAGCAGTGCAGCGGGATGCTGCAGGAACCGCTTACAGAAAGGAGGAGCCGATATGGACAGAGAATTGCCTATTTCCCCATGGCCGGAATGGAAGATCATAGAAAAGACCGGAGAAGGGGCGTCTGGTTCTGTGTATAAGGCAGAACGGACAGAGCATGGCCATTCCTTTTACTCTGCCATCAAGATCATATCGATTCCTTCCAGCAGGGAAGAACTGCAGAGCGTACGTTCCGAGACCGGAGACGAAAAATCTGCCAGAGAATATTTCGAAACGCTCATGGAAGACTGCATCCAGGAAATCAGCACCATGGAATATTTCCGCGGAAATTCCCATGTTGTTGCCGTAGAGGATTTCAAGGTAACCGAATATCTGGATGAGATCGGCTGGGATATTTTCATTCGGATGGAATACCTTACCACCTTTACGGATTACTGTACGGAAAGAAGTCTCTCCGAGGAGGAGGTCATCCGGCTTGGGATCGACCTCTGCAAGGCCCTGGAGTACTGCGGCAGGCTGAATATCATACACCGCGATATAAAACCGGAGAATATCTTTGTTTCCCGGTTCGGTGATTTCAAGCTGGGAGATTTCGGTATCGCCAGAGAGATGGAAAAGTCGGTCAGCGCCTTGTCGAAAAAAGGAACGTACAGCTACATGGCGCCGGAGATGTACCGGGGAGAGCCCTACGATGGCAGGGCGGATCTCTACTCACTGGGTATTGTCCTGTACCGTCTGATGAACCATAACCGGCTGCCCTTTATCAGCCTGGAGAAACAGCTCATCACCTACCGGGATAAGGAAAACGCCCTGATGCACCGTATGGCAGGGGAACCCCTTCCTGCTCCGGCAGATGCCTCCAGAGAACTGTCAGAGATCCTCCTGAAGGCCTGCTCCTATTCCGCAGTAAACAGATACTGGACACCCGCCCAGTTCAGAAGGGATCTGGAACGGTTAAAGGAAAAGCGTCTGCTGGAAGAGGAAGGCATCCTGTTTGGCTTTGCCCCCTATATAGAGCCACCGGAAAAAACCATCACGACGCCCTGGGAGGAAAAGAGTTCCAGGAATACGGACCAGGAACAGCCAGCCAGTATTTTTTCCCAGAAGGAAGCCGGGTTTATGAAGAAGGACGAGCCTGGCAGGAATTCCCGGTCCGGCAGCGCGGCCCAGAATGCCCACGGACTGCAATATCCATTGCCGGAAACCGGGAAAAACACATCCGGGCAGCAGGACCGCAGCCATGTACCGGAAACGGGAAAGAGGGAAGAAACCGGAACAGAAGCAAAAAGGCAGCTCACCGGACAGGAGAATAAAGGGAACCCCGCCGGAACAGAGTCAGAAGGGCAGCGCAGCGCCGCGGCAGCAAAAAGAAAACCCGCCGGAAAAGAGCCGGAAGGGCAGTTTACCGGGTCAGAAGGAAAAGGGCAGCCTGCAAGGCAGGAGGCAGATGGAAAGCGCATCAGGCAGGAGGCAGATGGAAAGCCCGCCTGGCCGGAGGCGGAAAGAGAGCATAACGGAACGGAGGCAAAACGGCGGTTCACTGGTACGGGTACCGGCAACAGCAGCGGCAAAGGCAGCGCTGATGCACGTACCGGGGCCGGTTCTTATAGCGGGGCCGGGAAAAAAGTGGCTTCCGGGAGGGACATCCGGGACGACAGGCCCATTGACAGGGAGAGGATTGCCCGGGAGAGAGCACGGCGGAGAAAGAACCAGAGAATGAAAAACGCGCTTCCCTGGATTGCCCTGATCCTGCTGGTGGGGACAGCAGTAGGCCTGATCACGACCCTGGTCATGAAAAACATGATCGAAGACAGCGTCCGGAAACAGACTCAGAGCCTTCTGGTATCTCTGGAAGACCAGAGGACGCTTCCGTCAGACAACGCGGGAGAGGATTTCACAGCCTCCATAGAAGGCATCAGCCGGGAGGCAACTGCCATTGTAAACGAACTGGAAGAGGGTGCTTTCACCGAGGCCGGGGAGGAAGGGGAAATACTCCGGTATTATGATAAGGATGGAGCGCTCCGGAAGGTTCTGGTCTATCCAAAGCGTTCCGAAGACGGCGAGTATGAAGAGTACTTTTACTGGGATAACTCCCTGTTCTTTGCGTATATATGGATAGGAGACAAGAAGGATATGTACTATTACAGGGATGGTATGATGATCCGCTGGATCGATGAGCAGGGAATCTGCCATGATAATGACTATGATGACCCGGAATATGAGCAGCGGGGAGACAAGTACTGGCTGAAGGCTATAGAACAGCTGGGTGGGTAAAGACATGACAGACATGATCAGATTTGCGTATGCATCTCATATCGGAAAAAAACGAATCAACAATGAGGATAACCTCTGGTGTGACGGTTTTTGTCTGCCGGCGGAAAACACCGGAACGGGAGGCGTGAGGTCCGGAGACATAGCTCTGTCCGATTTTCCGGTATTCGCTGTGATGGATGGAATGGGAGGAGAAAGCTGCGGAGAACAGGCTTCCTATCTGTCGGCGTCCGAATTCGGACGTTTTTTCCGGGAAGAGGAAGCCTTGAAAAAGGAATATCCGCAGGCCCTGTCAGAGCTTTGCAGGCGCATGAACCAGCAGGTCGTTCATTACGCCGTAGAAAACCATGTCCGTACCATGGGTTCCACCACCGTATTTCTGGTATTTGCCGGGAACAGGGCGTATGCAGGAAACCTGGGAGACAGCCGTCTGTACCATCTGTCAGAGGACGACTTCCGCCAGATTTCCACAGACCACGTGTACAGCAGGGAAATCGGAGGAAAGGGACCTCTGCTTCAGTACCTGGGAATGATGGAGCCGGACGAGGAACTGGATCCTTCTCTGGTCACCCTTACTCCCAGGAGCCTTGATACCTTTCTGCTATGCTCCGATGGAGTGACAGACATGGTGTCGGACGAGGAGCTGCTGGATATTCTTCTTTCCTGTCCGGAACCGGAGGAGGCTGTAGAAAAGATCCTCGATTCAGCTTTGACGGCCGGTGGAAGAGATAATATCACAGCTATTGTATGCCGATATCCACAAAAAAGCCTTTTTTCCCGCCTGAGATTCTGGCGGTGACAGGGGGAGCATTATGAAAAACCGCATGCAGGACCTGGATTTCGAACAGGCCGTCACCTTTGATACCGTAAAAGATTTCGAATTTACAAGAAAGGCAGCGCAGCGCTTCCGACAGGTGGTAAGCCTGGACAGCTTTGAAGACGAAGACGCGGATGTCATTTTTCATTATTTATATAAAGAGATGGAGCTGGTCTCCTTTGGGGATCATCTGAAACGATACATTTATGAGCGTTCGGAGCTGGAAGAACCCTACAGCGAAGTGACACAGGACATCTACCGGGATATCGTGCTGGAATCCTTCCGGGAAACCTGCACGCCAAAATCCATGAGTCCTACCAGCACGAAGCTCTCATCCCTGGTGAACAACTGGCTGGTCCAGGCCTCGGTAAAAAGAGAGACCGTATTTTTGCTGGGCTTCGGGCTGCGCATGAGCGTTGAGGATGTTTCAGATTTCCTGACCAGGGTGCTGCGGGAACAGGACTTCGATTTCCACAATCCCGAGGAGGTCATCTACTGGTACTGTTACTACAATCATCTGGGTTATGCGGAAGCAGAGGCGCTGAAGGAGCAGTATCAGAAGATCGTGCCCCTGAAAAAGAAGGACGGAGAGGTGTTCACCGGGAAGAACCCGGAAACCAGGGAGGAGCTGTTCCTGATGCTCTCCTTTCTGAAGGGAGGCTATGAGGATCCACGTTCCGAAAAAAGCCGGGCATTCCAGGAATTTATCAGGCTTTATGATCACAGCCGCCAGATCGTGGCAGCCATGTACCAGCACGATGAGGAAGAAAAAAGGAACGACAGGGTCTGGACAGCGGAGAACATTACTCCCTCCGACATGGAAAAGGTGATCTGCAGCGGGATTCCCATCAACAGCATGGGCAACCTGAAGAAAATGTCTGCCTCCATCCTTTCCAGGCATTTCAGCCAGAAGAGGTTCAGCAGGCAGCGCATCACGAACATTCTGAACCATAAATTTCCGGTGGAACGGTTTGACCTGATCACACTGGAGTTTTTTATCATCTCCCAGGAGCTTTCCGAAGAGGATCCCTTCAACCGGTATCATACCTTTCTGCAGGAGATCCAGAAAATCCTGGAGAGATGCGGCATGGGAGAAATTTATATTGTAAACCCCTATGAGTGCTTTGTTTTGATGTGCCTTTTAACGGACTGCCCTCTCGCGGTATTTTCCGAAATATGGGAGATGTCTTACGAAGAGGCTGAGGAACCGCAGGATTAGGAGCTGTAAAGGGTATTTATGGAAAGTTCCTTAGAGGCAGTGACGGGAGTACCAAAATGCAGATCATTGTAGTGGATGATGAAGAGATCATTCTGGAAGGCATCGTGAATACCATCCGGAGTGTTGTAAAGGACGGAGAAATCGAAAGCTTCAGACAGCCCTCCGGTGCCCTGGAGTACGCACAGGACCATAAGGTGGATATCGCCTTCCTGGACATTGAAATGCCGGAATATACAGGGGTAGAGCTGGCAAAGCGGCTGAAGAGCGTGAACCCTCAGATGAATATCATTTTCACGACCAGCTACAGCCAGTATACCGGAGAAGCGATGAAGATGCACGCCAGCGGTTACATTCTGAAGCCGGTGACAAAGGAAGATGTGCTCTACGAACTGGATAATCTCCGCCGGCCTGTGCCGGAATACCGTCAGGATACCCTGAATGTGCACACATTCGGGAATTTCGAAGTTTTCTGCGGTAAGGAACCGGTGAGATTCCAGTATTCCAAGACAAAGGAGCTTTTCGCCTGGCTGGTGGACCGACAGGGCGCTTTATGCTCCAACAAGGAACTGGAAGGCATTTTATGGGAAGACGCGGACAGCACCAAGACCAGCTACCTGAAGCGCCTGAAACGGGACCTGATCGAGACATTGGAGGAATGCGGACAGAAGGGAGTCCTCAGTACGCAATGGGGAAAGATCGGCGTACTGAAGGATAAGATTTCCTGCGATTATTATGACTGGATCGAGGGAAAGCCGTATGCCCTGAACGCCTACCACGGCGAATATATGACGCAGTACAGCTGGGGCGAGATCACAAACGGATGGCTTTGTGCCTATAAGAGTGACAGGGGGAAAACAGAGGTATGAATATACTGAATATTTACCTCGACCTGTTTTCCCTGACCCTGATCCTGATCCTGCTGTTCTGCCACGTCCTGAAGAAGATCAGGATCGACGCAAAAGAGAAGTGCTATCAGAGAATGCTGTTCATCACGGCCCTGATCCTTCTGTGTCATGCGGTGCTTCAGTATTTGTCCATAGGGGAAATCGGAAACTGGAGAGTGTTTCTGGAAATTCTGATCTATTCCGGGAATTTCCTGATTCTGGGAGTTTACATCCATTACCTGGCAGAGGTGATCCGGGAACGGGAAGCTTTCCAGGATCTCTGGATCACGATCGGTTATACTACCTGTTTTATCACCATCGTTCTGTGGATCCTGTTTGCCCTGACCTTCGGCGTGTTTCAGAAGGTCTGCGGCATATACAAGTATACCCGATATGGAAATGTGGTGTCGGGTTTCTGCATCATCCTGATCTTTCTTTACGACTGTTTCCTGACGATCCGTTATCGGAAAGCTCTGAGAAAAACGGAAGCATTACTGTTTCTTCTCCTGCCTGCAGTCACTTTTCTTTCAAGGTTCTTGTATAGCTCGACGGACGGTCTTTCGCTTCGCCTGCCATTTACTGTGCTGGCTTTGCTGATCATCCATGTTGTGATCTTTGTCGCGGATGGGGAAAGACTGGCAGTGCAAAAAAGAGAGCTTCTGAAATTCCAGGAAAGGACCCTTCTGGGAGCCCTGTCTCCCGAGGTTCTGCATATGGTGACGGAAAAGATCGGGATACTCTGCCGGGAGGAGCCTGAAAAGGCAAAGCATTATCTGGAGACGTTGTCTGTCTATCTTCGGGAAAAAATGCATAACTATGAAGGACAGGAGCTGGCCTTCTTCTCCAGGGAGCTTACGCATGCCAGAAGATATCTGGAAATTCTGGAGCTCTGTTTTGAAGGAAGGATCCATGTGAAATATGAGATCCGGGAGGAGGATTTCCTCATTCCCAACCTCACGATACAGCCGCTTCTGAAGAGCTGTCTTGAGAAGAACCTGCAGACAGAGGGAATGTCGGCGGAGGTGGTCATCAGCTCCCTTCGGATTGATTCAGCCAGCCAGG
>JAFOJB010000279.1 GCA_017420455.1 Blautia sp. | reverse complement strand
TGGTTCAGGTCCACCATCTCCACCCATCCCTTTTCGAAACCGGCGCAGACATCTGTTCCGTGAACAGAGCCGGAAAATACGGATTCAATGCTCCTGTTCGCCATAACCGCGTCCACGGCAGCGGTTACATAGGGTTCCCAGCAGATCCTCGCGGCCACAAGAGACGTCCCCGGAGCCACCTCCGACATGCTCTGGTTCCAGCCGACGAAATATACCGGCTTATTCTGCGAAGCTTCTTCGCAGGCTGTTGCCGGACCGATGGTATCGGTATGCTGGGAAATAATGACGCAGCCTTCGTCGATCAGTTGCTGCGTGGCTGTCTTCTCCTGCGCATAACTGCTCCAGGTTTCCGTGTAGATTACATGCATCACCGTCTGCGGCACCACAGAACGTGCTCCCAGCAGAAAGGCAGTGTATCCGGAAATGACTTCGGAGGTCGGGAACGCGGCGACAAAGCCCATCATAGCCTGATCTTCCGTCAGAATTCCTTCCGAAATCATCTCCCGGATCTTCATCCCAGCCGCAATGCCGCTCACATACCGCCCCTGATAGGCTGCTCCCTTGAAGGTATGGTAATTCTCTGGGACCTCTGCTCCGTTCATATCCATATAGGAAGTCTGGCAGAACTGAATCTGCGGATACTCCGGGGCCAGTTCCATAACCAGTCCGTTGTATCCGTTGAAAAACAGAATATCGCAGCCTTCGCCGGCAAGCTCCCGGATCGGTCCTTCTATTTTGTCGTCCAGTACATTGCTGCACGTCAGGATCTGTACCTGTTCGCCGTATTTCTTTTCCACCGCATCCTTCGCCAGAGAAAAATTATAGGTATAGGGTGTACACTCATCATTATCGTAGATGAAGCCGACCTTCAGGCTGCTGCGCGCATCGGAGAGCTTCAGTAACCGGAAGCAGCATACGCTGGCTCCCAGGATCACCAGGCAGGTAAGTACTGTCCATATATATACACGTTTCATGACTTACGCTCCTCTCTGAATGAGGAAGAATTACTGTCCATACACGGCTCCTCCTTGATTTCCGGGACCAATCCAAATCCGTTCACGGGTTTTTTCCAGGATTCCCCGGGAAAAACCCGGTCCGTTCCCGGGGTTTCTCCCTGTTCCCCCGGAAAAATCCCGGTCCGTTCCCACGGTTTCTCCCTGATCCCCGGAAATATTCCGGTCCGTTCCCGGACTACCTCTTCCTTTCCCGGAATAATCTCAGTCCGTTCCCGGGATCCCTCTACGATTCCGCGGAAGTGTTTTCTTTCCCGGTTATCATGGAATCAGCCTGGATCTTTCTGTCTTCCTCCACACGATGCTTCAGCTCTGCCTGTGCCTTCTGGTCTGCGTGCTGGATCTCGGCGAATCTCTGGGCGTAGAGCTTATCCAGATCGATGACGCCTTTTTCGATCAGCCGCAGGAAGGCATCCAGGGCATCGGGATCAAACTGTGTTCCCCGGCCCCGCTTCATTTCGTTCATCACATAATCCGTATCCATATAATTACGGTATACCCGGTTGGATGTCATGGCGTCGAAGGCGTCCGCTACACCGATGATCCTGCCGAACAGAGGGATCTCTTCCCCCTTCAGCCCGTCGGGATATCCCTTGCCATCGTATCGCTCATGATGATACCGCGTACCCTCCACTACATTCTCGACCAGGGTAAAATCTTTCAGGATCTCCGCCCCTCGGGTCACATGAGATTTCATCTCTGCATATTCTTCATCGGACAGACGCCCTACCTTGTTCAGCACGTTGTCCGCAATACCGATCTTGCCGATATCGTGCATCTGGGCAGCCTTCCGAAGATTGGAGAGCATCTTTCGGCGCTTCCACCATGGAAAGCACTTCATTTCCTGGGCGATCAGCACCGAATACTCCGCAACCCGCAGCGAGTGCTGGCTGGTTCGTACATCCTTGGCATCAACCGCGTTTGCGATAGCCATTACCGTCTCATTGGCCATGTTCAGCTTGATCTGCTGCTTGTTCAGCTGACGCTGTACCACCATCCACGTAAACCAGATGATGAACAGGATCAGAAGACTCAGCATATAGAGCGTGAACCCAGGCTGCTCATATCTTTCCCCTTCCTTGATCAGCTCAAATTTGCGCTCCTCCAGGACGCGCTCTCCTCCGCTGTCGAAGATCGCCAGATGGAAAATATATTTCCCCGCGCGCAGATTGGTGTAGATAATACTGTTCAGGCTGCTCTGCGGTACAATGGTCCACTGGGTGTCATAGCCTTCCAGAAAATATCCCGCATTGGGTTCCTGAATGGTATAATTCAGGATCTCCGGGGCAAGCTCTACCCGGCTGACCCCCTGCCCCACCGTGATGACGCCGGAACGGACCGATGGCTGCCGGACGCCGTCCAGCCGGATGGAAGCAAGCTGCATACGATAAGAACGGACATTGCTGTCATATTTTTCAACATCAATAATATACACACCTGTATCACAGGGCAGGAACAGTTCCCCGCTGCCATCATAATAGTTCCAGGAATTCGCTGTAAGGGAGGTGCCCAGTCCCCGGCGGGAATCCAGAAGCTCCCATGCCATTTCTCCTCCCTCCACCAGCTCATCACGGCCTACAACATAGATACCCGCACTGGACATGACAAACAGGGTATCCTCATCTTTGACCCAGATATCGTAGTTGTTGAAGTACGGAAATCTGTCCAGTACACGGATACTGCCCTCCGGTTCCAGATAGCACAGGCTGTTGCTGGTCACAATGAAGACACCCTCCGATTTCGGGTCACTGATCGTCCGCAGGATGACGCCGCTGCTGAGCCCGTCTTCCCGGGTGAGCATGCCTTCCACTTTGCCGTCCTTCAGTACAGCTATGCCGTCGCCGTCCGTACCGGCAAGGATCGTGCCGTCACTGCGCTCTGTCAGCGTCAGGATCATGGAGTTGATCAGCCCGTCCTCATTGCGGATGGTGCGCTGGATCTTATGATCCCGGATATAGCTGATGCCTGTATCTCCGGCTGCCAGGATCGTTCCGTCCGAAAGAGCCTTCACAACCCGGGCGCGGTTTCCGAAGCTTCCATTTTCCGCATTATACATCCAGGATCCGCCATCCGGCGCAAACTCCATCAGGCCGCTGCCGTAGGTACACACCCACAGATGGTCCTCTTCGTCCACATACATACAGCGGATGCGCTTTCCCTCCAGCAGCCTGGTCATATCGTTCTGAAGCTGCTCCCGGCAGGCCTTGTCCACCACGTCCAGACCATTGTCCGTCCCGATATAGTAATCGCCCTGCCAAAAGACAATGGCGTTGACCACCCGGCGTTCCATGCCGATGGTGCCGTAAACGTCCTTAAAGGGAGACTTTGCCATCCGGAGAAGACCAAGCCGTGAAGAAGTAAACCACAGGTTTCCCTGGTAATCATACAGCATGTTGTCGATGGAGTTGTTGAAATCGTTTGTATTTACTCTGTGATACCCGGTCTGATCCATATAGG
>JAFOJB010000278.1 GCA_017420455.1 Blautia sp. | reverse complement strand
TGGTACTTGCTTACCCTCTCGTACAGCTTTTTATATGGATCGGAACTGTCCTTTCCCGCGTTATCCGTGTATTTCACCAGATATGGCAGATACTTGCGCACAGCATAGAAGGTCATGTTTCTGGTCATGACCAGAGACTGACCCGGGGTATAGTCGGCAGCCGCGCTTTCTTTTACCGTGCTCCAGCCCAGACCCCTGTATCCATAGACATATGGTACCTCCGGGAGGGTCACGCTTTTTCCTTTCTTCACATATTCCGTCAGGACATTAAAGGCATCCCCATTGGTACCGTCGGAATTCCGGAAAGCCGCGTACACGTACCAGATCAGAAAGAAATCCACCTCTTTACTTACCTGATAGGACTCCTCAAACTGAAAAAACGTACCCCCGTTCGGTTCACTGCTCCAGCCCTTATAATTCCTGGTATTCCGGGCATTCGGAGAAGCCTGCAGCCGGATCCTGGCTCCTTCATAGGCATACTGGCTTCCCAGCACCTTCTGGCCTGTATTGTCCAGAAAACGCACCCTGCAGGGCTTTGTCCCATAAAGGGTCAGAACATTGTTTTTCCCATAGCTTTCCATCAGCTTTTCCGCTGCGGCATAGCTGAGACTCCCTTTGGATTTCAGCAAAGTCATGCCGGTCTCATAGACTGCCGCCGGCTTCCAGGCAGCAGTACCTGTAAACTGCCCTGTTGTTTTCGGCGCGGCAGGAAGCGTGACCGTCTCTCCTTTTTTCAATGTCAGCGGAGAAAAGCCGGATATCTCCTTTCCTTCGGCAGACAGAAACCTTATGGTGTATGCCGGGTCAGAAGCGCCCGCTGCCCTCTCGGGTCCCAGGACCATCAGGATCAGAAACAGAAGCCCCCACAGAAACATTCCCTGCAGAACTTTTGCAGATCTCATTTTTCCGGTCAGGGAGTAAACCTCTCTTTTTCTCAGTTCTTTCACAAAAATCCCTTCTTACTTTAAGCCATATGATATTGTCAGTTTTCTGTTTTCTGCATTTTACAATATCGAAACACAATTGTAAACATTTTTCATCAATACACCACAGATTCCGTATAGCTTACAAAAATATTGCCGGCTTTTTCAAACAGGGCGGTGCTGTCCTTCATTCCATATGGTTTGATCTCCCCGGTATCCGGATAGAGAAGATAGGTATTGTAGGGGTCATAGCCTGTAATGACGACACTGGAGGTTTTGCTGACCTTCACCACAACAGCTCTCTGGGCGCTGAGCTCATACAGAACCTGCTCCAGCGTGCATCCCGAAAGATCCATCAGCGTCCCCGTATCCCCCAGTCCGTCGGAGAGGGCCTGCCTGTCCCAGACACCTGTCTGGAAGATTCGGGGCACATCCTCGATCCCGAGCTGGATCTTATCCTTCCGGTTTCCGCGCTCCCATACATACTGCTGATTGCGGTTCAGCACCACGCCCAGCATCTCATCTGCCCGGATAATGGCCTTTGCGGGATCTGTCCAGATACTGTCCAGTCCGCCCAGGGCATACACATAGTACGCATCCTCCTTCGGCACCTCTGTATCCAGGCCGATGTCCTTATTCTCCACGCTCCTGAATTTCGCATAGATCACAAGAGGCTGCGCGGCGTTGGAGGTATTGTCAAAAGAGAGCCTCACCTGCGTACCGGTCCGGCTGATATTGGTAAGCTCCACCGAAACCTGGTTCGCCGCGGCTTTCTTGTTATTCATGATATTATCCTTCTTGACCAGTTTGTAGGAATCCGTTCCCTTCTGCGAAACGGTAAACTCCATCAGATTCCCGTTGATGACCGGATCCAGAATATATCTTCCCTCCTGGCTGTAAACCTTTTTGATATTCCCTTCAAAATCCTCGATCTGGAGCGCGTACATCCCTGTCTGTACATGGCTGTCGCTGTCCACCAGAATATCCTCCGGCTTCACCATGCCGTAGATCAGGTCCTCGTTCATAAAGCCGACCGTAAGAAGCTGTTGTCCGGATGGCGGAGCGATCTGCCTGGTCTTCTTCGAATCGAAGTCGATCATCCTGATCTTTCCTGCCTGCTCCCCCTCTCTCACCAGCCAGGCGGCATGGGCGTTGGTATCCGAAACCACAAAATCCTCCGGAAGGATATTTTCCTCCAGAACCTGATACTCGCCCTTCTCAATATCTACCTGATACAGCTTCTGGGCAAAAAGCAGGAACAGCTGGTTGTCCTCGCTGACATAGGACAGGATCCCCAGGTCGTTTTTCAGGAATTCGTGGGATTCCGTGCTGGGGATAAAGACCTTTTCCTCCACCACGTTCTGATCGCTGCCATAATGATAGGCG
>JAFOJB010000277.1 GCA_017420455.1 Blautia sp. | reverse complement strand
GCGCTGCGTTCAGAGCCTGTCTTTCCTCCAGGGAAAGGGATCTGGTCTTGATGTTGACCTGGTTGGTTCCCAGCACCTTGGTAGGCTGTACGTTGCTGTCCCCGGTCACTTCTTCTACCAGAGGCGTCACCTCGGAATCGATGGTCTTGATATCCATATCCTCGTTGAAGGTGACATTGGTGGAAGTACCGCCGGAGAACTCAAGGCTGTAGTTCAGAGCCTTGTTGCCCATTCCGGAATTGATCCCCATAAATACAGGACCACAGATGATCAGGATAATGGAGATCAGGAAGAAGGTCTTCCTCTTCTGAAGGAAGTTGATCGGCTTCCTTGCCTTTGTTGTTCCATAAAGCTTCTGGTCTCTTACGCCGACTGCATAGAAGCAGTTCATAAGGAGTCTGGAGATTACCAGGGCGGTAAACATGGAAACCACGATGCCGAGAGCAAGCGTATATGCGAAGCCCTTTACAGAACCGCTTCCAAGTCCCATCAGCACGAAGGCGGCGATGAGGGTGGTGATATTGCCGTCAAAAATAGCGGAAAACGCTTTGGAGAAACCGGACTTGATGGCGTTCCGGACAGAAATGCCATTTCCGATCTCCTCACGGATACGGGCATAGATAATAACGTTGGCATCCACAGCCATACCAATGCCCAGGATGATACCTGCGATACCCGGCAGGGTAAGGGTGATATCGAACGCGTCCAGAAGGATCAGGATGATAGCGGTATACAGTACCAGTGCCCAGCTGGCTACGAAGCCCGGGAACCTGTAAGCGATTATCATGATCAGGAATACGATGAGGATACCGATCAGGGCAGCCCGGATACTGGTGGCGATGGCTTCCTCACCAAGCTGTGCGGCAACAACGCTGGAACGGAGTTCTTCCAGTTCCAGGCTCAGAGAACCGATACGGATATAGGAAGCAAGCTCCTGCGCCTCCTCCACGGAGCGCATTCCGTCGATCTGTGCCTTACCGCCCGTGATGGCTTCCTTTACACTGGGAGCGCTGAGCACGCCGTTATCATATACGATGGCAATCTGCTTGCCTACATTTGCTGTGGTGGCCTCGGCGAATTTGGATTTTCCCTCATCCGTCATGGTAAGGCTTACAACGTATTCTCTTGCATTGGTGGTCTGTTCTGTGATGGCACCGCCGGCAGCATCTGCGATATCGGTTCCCTCAAGGACCACGGAACCGGCTTCACGGATCTCATCCAGAGACCTGGTCAGCTCATATTCGGGTTTTCCTTCTGCATTATAGGTACCGGTGCTCTGGAAATTGGTATTTCCCTCTGCGTCTGTCTGCTCGATAAAGCAAAGAGAGCCAGGTTTTCCAAGCTCCTCCAGAATACGGTTTGCGTCCGTAACACCGGGAATTTCCACATTAATACGGTTCAGGCCTTCTCTGTAGACCTGTGCCTCTGTGCTGTACTGTTCCACACGCTTCTGCAGCTTGTAGATCGTATCAGCCATATCCTCGCCGTTGGGATTCTCATCCTTTGTCTGATAGGTGATGCTGACACCGCCTGCCAGATCCAGGCCCAGGTTGATATTCCTGGCGGCGCCGCTGTGACTGCTTCCGAGCCCGACAAAGGAACAATAGCACAGGAACACTGTCAGGATCGCAGTCAGGATTAAAACGATAACTCCAGTTCTCTTTTTCATTACTTTACCCTCTTTGCTGCTTTTACTTACTCCGCCAAGGCGGCTTTTATCATGATGGCGCACTCGATCCGTTTTCTCTGAAGTACGCATCCGATCTCATAATTTCCATTGATATTCCCTGTAAAATGAAAGGCGTTTGCCGCGCAGCCGCCGCTGCAGTAGAACCTGGCAAAGCATTCTTTACAGGCAGGCTTGGTGTATACGTTACAGTCTGAAAATTCCTTTGTCACGGAAGGTCTTGTGATCCCTTCGTCAACGTTGCCGACAAGATACTCCTCTTCCCCCACGAACTGATGGCATGGATACAGATCCCCCCAGGGAGTCACCGCCAGATATTCCGTGCCGGAGCCGCACCCGGAAAGCCGTTTGTACACACAGGGACCTCCTGTGAGATCGATCATGAAATGGAAGAAATTGAAACCTCTTCCCTCCTTTTCACGCCGGATCATCTCCTCCGCCAGAAGATCATACTGCGCCAGGATTTCGGGAATATCCTCTTTACGGATCGCGTAATCTTCCGTTTCCGGAGCCACCACCGGTTCTACAGAGATCTGTTTAAAGCCCAGGTCCGCCAGATGCAGAACATCCCTGGAAAAATCCAGATTATGACGGGTGAAGGTTCCCCGGACATAGTACCTGTCCTGATTTCTCTGCTCCGCGAATTTCAGGAATTTCGGGAGAATAAGGTCATAGCTTCCCGCACCTTTCCGGAAGGGCCGCATATAATCGTGTACTTCCTTCCTTCCATCGATGGAAAGAACCACATTTCCCATCTCCCGGTTGCAGAACTCCATCACTTCGTCGTTCAGAAGGACGCCGTTGGTGGTGAGCGTGAAGCGGAACCGCTTGTTGTGAACTGCTTCCTGGCTCCTGCCGTACTCTACCAGTTCTTTGACAGTCTGCCAGTTCAGAAGCGGCTCGCCCCCGAAGAAATCCACCTCCAGGTTTTTCCTTGCGCCGGAAGAGGCGATGAGAAAGTCCAGCGCCTTTTTCCCGACCTCGAAGGGCATTATGGCACGGCGGCCATGATACTCTCCTTCTTCTGCAAAGCAGTATCTGCAGGCCAGATTGCAGTCGTGGGCAATGTGGAGACAGAGTGCTTTCACAACGGGCTGACGGTTTCTGGAGAATTCGTCGATGGCCTTCTCGTAGATATCCCTGGTAAAGAGCATTCCTTCCCGGACCAGATTTTCGCATTCGGAAATAGAAGTACAAATCTCCTCCGCACCGAATTTCCCTGCGAGAATCTGCAGGATTTCCTGCTCCTTCTTTCCCTCCTCCAGAAGAGGAAGCACCTCGTAGGTGACCTGGTCCACCAGATGAATACATCCACTGTTGATATCCAGAACAATATTATAGCCACCAGATTGGTAACGGTGAATCAGACTCATGCTGGTCTGTCCTTTCTTCAGGTAATAAGGAACTGTGCATAAACAGCCTGTACATCCTGCGCGTCTGAACCCGCCAGGCTGCGTTGCCGTCAATAACAATCGGATAGGAGAAAATGCGTTCCCCTATCCGATGCGCGAAGTGCGGCCTCACGGCAGAGCTCTGCCGGATGTACAATACCGGTCATGTGTATGCCTCAGAACGCCCGGTACCGGTCTGACCGGCTTAACGCGCAATAATAAAGCAGCGGATCTTCACCCGCTGCTTTGTTAAAACAGCACTTTATTTCTGCTCACAGCTCTGGTTGCCAACTGTACAGGATGTCTTGCACGCAGACTGGCAGGACGTCTGGCACTCGCCGCAGCCGCCCTTCTTTACCGTGTTCTGAAGGTTTTTTGTATTCAAAGTCCTGATATGCTCCATGGTAAATCCTCCTTCTTAAAATTATACTTTTGACAGTATAGCACAGTTCCTGTCAATTTAAAAGCATTTTTTTTCGTGTGGGCCCGTTAAAAGAAAGCTTTACTCCTGGCGAGGATCACGCTTGTACCGGCGATTCCAAGGAGCAGAAGGAGGATATACTGCTCCAGCGGCGTTTCATCAGCTGTCGGTACGGCGCCGGAACCATCGGCAGAGACCTTCTGATACGAGGTCTGGGATGTCCCGGAGGTGGTTCCTGCAGACTGTGTGGTTGTGCTGCTCCCGGAAGCACCTGTCTGACCTGTACTGCTGCCTCCGGAGGACGGCTGGATACCGCCTGAGGAGGACGGTGTGTTCTGTGTGTTCGTGCTCTACCCTGTACTGCCCGCCGGAGATGCTGCAGGCGTATTGGAAGGAGGCGTGGTCGGCTTCGGAGTCGGCGTCTGGATCAGATCATTTTCGTCTCCCGCCAGCGTATTGCTCCCCGCGATTCCGTAGGAGCTGAAGGAGGTCGTGCTGAAAAGCAGCCGCTGCCCTTCCAGAGTGGGAACGATCCGTTCCGTAGCTCCGTTTTTCAGAATATGCTCCACAATGTATGTATACCCTTCCGGTACCGGAACAGAAACCGTGACATAGCTTCCGGCAGGAATCTCATATTCTGCGTTTTTCGTGGTATCATACAGCCGGAATTCATAGGCCTTGAACAGAGCCGCGCCGTCCCTGATACTGAATTGTCCGGCGTCCACCTCTACCGCCTGGAACTGTACATACCAGGGAAGGTTATCCCCATAGATAAATATCCCGTCACAGGTATGGTTGATGGCCGCCATGTCAAGCTTTTCTTCTTCGGAGAAATCCGCGTCCGCCGAAACAGCTTCCTGATTCTCCTCCTGAATCACTCCCGTATGGTCGAAAATGTTCGGTTCCGGTACATTTTCCGGAACTGTTTCCTCTGTATACGAAGGGTCTTCCGGAATGTCTGCCGGGGCTGTTTCTGCGGGATTCTCCGGATTCTGCGGGTTTTCTGGATTTTCCGTGCTTTCCGGCAGCTGTACATTCTGCCCGCCTTCCGTATTCTCCACATCTGCCGGGGCATCCGCTGCCCCCGGATCCTGCGTGTTTTCTGTTCCCGGAGTCTTTCCTTCCTCCTCTGCAGGTACGGTCTCAGAGGGCTCTTCGATGACAGAATCTCCCTGCGTGTTTCCTTCTCCCTCTGCAGAAGGCGTTCCTTCGGTGTCTTCAACGGGTACAGAGTCTTCGTTTCCTTCCTCCGGAGAACCTTCCGAGGATGGATTTTCCTCTGCAGCATCCGGAGAGGGTGTATCCGTTTCTCCGGATGGATTCTGGTTACTGTCTTCCCTATTCACGGCAGGATCTGCGTTTTCCTGATCCTGCACGGGATCTTCCCCCGGTATTTCTTCTGTTCTGCTGTCTTCAAACCAGACTCTGACAGACAGAACAACGGCATTCTTTTCCTCGTTCCAGTCTTTCCAGCCGGAAAGATCTACTCCTTCAAAAGGCTTCAGATAAACCTTATATTCCATCCCTTCGGTTTCCGGGACAGTTTCCTCCTCTGCCCAGGAAAAAATCCCGAGTTCTGATTCCGGAAGTTCTTTTTCAGAAAGAGGTTCTCCCCTGGTAACCGTGACCTGGTCCCACAGACCGGCCTTCTCATTCAATGTCTCTTCTGCATAGGATATATGAGAAATGCAAAGCAGGAGCGCGAAGGCTAAAAAAGCTCCTGCCGGACTCCCCCATTTTTTATATCTACAAACTCTTTTCATATTACAAACCTCCTTTACGAGGAATTATAACAGAAATATATCCGTTTGTAAATATTTTGTAATAATTCTTTTTTGATTTTTTAATATTTGCTTTTTCCCCGAAAACCCTGTATAGTTTTCAGCAGGAGGTTTCACTGTATATGAATGAACGTATCGTAAAAGGCATCATTATTCTGCTTCTGATTCTTCTGTCTGCCTTCTTTTCCTCTGCAGAAACAGCCCTGACCACCGTAAACAAGATCCGGATTCAGGCGCTGGCCGAGGAGGGACTCAGAAAAGCTGCTGTGGCAGAGAAGGTCATTTCCGATTCCGGAAAAATGCTCAGCGCCATTTTAATTGGAAACAACATTGTAAATATGGCAGCTTCCTCATTACTTACCACACTGGTCATAGATGTTTTCGGAAATGTATATGTAGGGATCGCCACCGGAATACTTACGCTCCTGATCCTGATCTTCGGGGAGCTCACGCCGAAGACACTGGCGCAGATTCACGCGGAAAAGATGTCCCTGCTGTACGCAAATGTAATCTACGCCCTTATGGTCCTGTTCACTCCCGTCATCTTCCTGGTGACGAAGCTCAGCAGCGGTTCCATGCGTCTTCTGGGGATAGATCCGGAGAAAAAAAATACGGCCATGACGGAACATGAACTGCGCACCCTGGTAAATGTCGGTGAGCAGGACGGAGTGATCGAGAACGAAGAAAAACAGATGATCTACAATGTTTTCGATTTCGGGGATTCCACGGCCAGGGATGTAATGATTCCCAGGATCGATATGACCTTTGTGAATGTATCTTCCACCTATGAGGAGCTGATGGATGTCTTCCGCGAGGACCGGCATACCCGTTTTCCTGTCTATGAGGACAGCACCGATAATATCATCGGTATCATCAATGTAAAGGATCTGATTCTGTATCCCGACGACCGGGAGTTTTCTGTGAGGAGCATTCTGCGTCCTCCCTATTTTACCTATGAGTACAAGGCTACCGCGGATCTTCTGGTGGAAATGCGGAAGGCTTCGGTAAACCTTGCCATTGTTCTGGACGAATACGGATCAACCGCGGGACTTGTGACGCTGGAGGATCTTCTGGAAGAAATCGTGGGCGAAATCCGGGATGAGTATGACGAGGACGAGCAGGAGGATCTGACGGAAATCCAGAAAGGGCGTGAATACGTGGCAGCGGGGTCCGCAAAGCTGGACGATATCAACGAAGCTCTTGGCATTCATCTGGAATCTGAGGATTATGACTCTCTGGGCGGATTCATCATCGGACAGCTGGACAGCCTTCCTTCCATGGGACAGGCCGTCCAGCTGGAAAACGGGATCCGTCTTGTGGTGGACAGTCTCAACAAAAAAAGGATCGAAACGGTTCATATCTGGCTTCCGGAGGAAGAAAAGACTCAAAGCTTCGAATAATCCATTCCTTCCATCAGCAGGGAGAACTGGCGGATGATCCGGGTGGTCTCTCCGGTAACTGCCTGTATTCCCTCTTCCGAGGTTGTCCAGTTTTTCCCCGTAATCCCGTCCACAACGGCAGGACATACCAGGAACCTGGTATCCGGATACAGTGTTTTATAGTACATCAGCGCTCTTCTGGCATGAGTATTCTTGCAGCAGAGAATCGCTTTGTGGATCTTAAGCCCCATGCGGTCTGTCACCTGTCGTGAATAGACCGCATTTTCATAGGTAAAGGTAGCCTGATCCTCCTTCAGGATTGCCTGCCTCGGCACTCCGTTCTTCACCAGAACATCCTCCAGGAACTCCCATTCTGTCTCGTATTTTCCCCGGTAAAGCTCTGTTTTTGACAGAACCCCGGAGAAATGGCCTTCTGTGATGCTGTATTTTCCGCTGGGAAGCAGATACCTGGAATACCCTTCCCGGTAAAGCTTCGCCGCCAGCTCCGCCATCTGCGGATATCCGTTTCCCGGAACAAAAATGATATCTGCGTTTTCCGGTTCATCCTCGATAAAAATAAAATCTCCGATCTGTTTCAGAAATTCTCTGTACATCCTCTGCCTCCCGCCTCTGCTTCTCCCCGGCCGATGGGGTTCTGAACAGTCCCCCTGCATTTCCTATAATGGTACCTTATCATGCCAGGAAAAAGAAAGCAACCCCGGAAAAGTATCTGGTAAGACAGAGGGACGGTTCTTCTGACTGCAGGAACAGTAACTTGACTTTCCGGCACCACAGGTCATATACTGAGTTCAACAGCCAAAATACTCTATGACAGGAGGTTTTTTCGTGAAAAAAAGAATTATGCTCATTTTACTGCAGCTTGCAGCGACGGCAGGGCTGTTTGCTCCTGCCGCAGTATCGGCGGAGGTCTATCAGATCGGTATCTGTCTTTCCGGCCGGCAGACCCTGAAGGAATCAGAAAACGCAGAGAAGGATACTGTAACAACGGAAGCCGCAGACACGGCAGATGCAGAAAACGCAGAGAAGGATACTGCAGCAGCGGAAGCCGCAGACACGGCAGATACGGGCGGCATGGATGACTATATCCGGGGCTTCCAGGATGCCGTTCTTCTGGGCTTTGGGGAAGAAAGCGTACAGTTTGATATCCGGAACGCAAATGAGGACGAGAAGGCCTGCTCCGAAATCATGGATGCCTTTGTGGCGGAGAAAAAGGACCTGATCATGGCAGACTCCCTGCTGCCGCTGCTTGCCGCAAAGGAAAAGACAGCTGACATTCCGATCCTCGCCACAGCTGTGGAGGAATATGGAAGCGCTCTGGGAATCGAAGAGTATGACGGCATCATCGGAGGAAACATCTCCGGTACCAGCAGTCTTGCGCCTCTGATGAAGCAGGCAGCCATGGTAAACGAGATCTTTCCGTCCATAAAGACCGTCGGTATCCTTTACTGCAGCGAGGACAAAAGCGCATCTTATCAGGCAGAAATGGTAAAGGTACTTCTTGAGAAGCTGGATTACGTCTGCGCCATGTATCCCTGCAAGGATGAGAAGGCCCTGGAGCGCTCCTGCAAATATGCTTCCGCAGACTGCGAAGTCCTGTATGTTCCGAAGGATCCGCTCATTGCCGAGAACGCCTCCAGGATCCATGAAATCTGTATGAAGGACAAAACTCCGGTTCTTGTGGGGGACGATTCGCTGCTGCCGGTATGCGGAGCAGCTTCACTCCATGTGGAGCCCTACGATATAGGCGTTGTCACGGGAGAAATGGCCGTACGTATCCTGGCCGGCGGGGAGAATATTTCCGAGATGCCTGTAGAATATGCGAGAAAATATCAGAGGCTCTATAATGAGAAAATCTGTGAAGAACTGAAGCTTACGCTCCCGGGAAATTACAGCTCCATGGAGAAGGAATCCGACTCCCTGTCGTAACGGTAGATATGATAAGAAAGAATGTCCTCTGACGGTGTGGTCTCCAGGATCGTGTCCTTCAGCACCTCCCGGAGATCCGCCGTCGCGACCGTTTCTCTGGCATGCACCATCACCTCATGGATCGAGGTAAAGGCACAGTACAGATCGTCGTTCAGAATGCCGGCAATATACTTTGCTACGCCGGGAAGGAACACACAGACCGCGCCGTTTACTCTTCTGGAGGTGCTGATGCAGTTCCCGTAAGCGTCCCGGCTGAGCTCTCCCTTACCGGAAGGATCCATGAAATCCTCACCCTTGTATGCGGGCATTGTCAGCAGCTTCTCCCAGCTGTACAGCCTGGGCGGCGCCATGCGGAGTGTGTTCTGAAGGGCATCCTGCATTACTTCCTTCTTTTCTCTGTTCCATCTGGCGAAGACTCTTTTCTGTACTCTGGAGCTGGTGAAGCATTCGCTCGTGCTGCTGACCTGAATGTAAAGCGCCAGAATAATATCGCCTATCCTGTCGTAGATCATGTCCGGCAGCTTTTCCCTGTACCTTTTCTCATTCAGGTCTCTCACAAAGAGCCT
>JAFOJB010000030.1 GCA_017420455.1 Blautia sp. | reverse complement strand
TCTCTTCACTGTTACCGCCCGGTCGAAATCCTGCAATCTCATCCAGGTCTCTGTCGGACCGGTTGTTTTTCAGATCCCCTGCTCCAGGATTTCATAAATCTTCTTCATATCCAGATGCTCTCTCAGAGCGGCGGCAAGAAGATCATACTGGGTCTCCTTAAAGGCCGCGAAATCCGTTCCGGTCATATCCGCGACATCGATCCCTTTTTTCCTTCCAAGAACCCTGATCAGCGCGTCTGCGGTTTCCTGAAGGTCGAAAACACCGTGGACATAGGTTCCGCACACATTGTTCATGCAGGCTCCGTCTTCCTTTTCGGTGTTGCTGATGCCGTCGCTGAGGAGGCAGGCCGGAGATGGCTTTTCTCTCCAGGTGGTCTCTCCCATATGGATCTCATAGCCCTCCAGGGCCGCGCCGGAAAGCTCTTTATAGTCTTCCGGCAGGTCTTCATGGAACCTTCCGGTGACCCTTGTCCGGGTTTTCTTCCCGGCAAATACCGTATCCATGGGCAGCAGGCCCATGCCCCGGATTTCCCCTCCGGCTTCTACGCCAAGGGGATCCCGCAGGGTTTCTCCCAGCATCTGGTAGCCGCCGCAGATTCCGAAGATCAGCTTTCCCTTCGAAGCCTCCTTCAGGATGGCCCCTTCCATCCCGTTCTGGCGCATCCACAGCAGATCCTCCATGGTGTTTTTGGTTCCGGGCAGCAGGATCATATCCGGACTGCCGAGCTCTGAGGCATGCTGCACGTAACGGACGCCCACTCCCGGGATGCTCTCCAGGGGATTGAAATCCGTAAAATTGGAAATACGGGGAAGACGGATCACCGCAAGATCCAGCAGGCAGTCTGTGGTTTTTCTGTCGAAACGGGTGGTCAGACTGTCCTCGTCCTCCACCTGAATGTCCAGATACGGTGCCACGCCCACCACGGGAATCCCGCTTTTTTCCTCCAGCATCCGGACCCCGGGATCCAGAATCGTCTTATCTCCCCGGAATTTGTTGATGATCAGGCCCTTTACCATGGCCCTTTCCTCCGGCTCCAGAAGATCCACGGTCCCGATCAGCTGCGCAAAAACGCCTCCCCTGTCGATATCTCCCACCAGCAGGACCGGAGCCTTCGCCATTCTGGCCATCCCCATATTGACGATGTCGTCCTGCTTCAGGTTGATCTCCGCCGGACTTCCGGCTCCTTCCAGGACGATAATGTCATTCCGGGAGGAGAGTGTCTCATACGCCTTCATCACATCGGGAATCAGCTTTTTCTTGTATTTAAAATAATCCCGTGCGCTCATGTTGCCCAGGACCTCGCCGTTCACGATCACCTGGGAACCCACATCGTTCGTAGGCTTCAGAAGGATGGGATTCATCAGGACCGAGGGCTGGATGCCGGCGGCCTCCGCCTGCATGACCTGCGCTCTGCCCATCTCCAGACCTTCCCGGGTGATAAATGAATTCAGCGCCATATTCTGGGATTTGAACGGTGCCACACGGTATCCATCCTGCCTGAAGATGCGGCACAGGCCGGCAGCCAGCAGGCTTTTTCCGGCGTTTGACATGGTACCCTGTACCATGATAGAACGCGCCATAACCATTCCTCCTCTTTTTCGCAGGTACAGAACCTGCGCGTCTTACCTGTCTCTTTCGCAGGTACAGAACCTGCGCGTCTTATCTGTCTTTTTCTTCATCTGAACCAGTGGTTTGTCTCAATGACTTTGATACAGAGCACTGGACAGAAATCGCTCCCAGGGTCCGTTACATCCGGGATTGGCGACCAGTATGCCTGCACGAAATCCTGCACAGATTCTGCAGGTTATTTTGTGCCCTCTCCCGCTGTGCGGAAAGGCTGTCCTTCACCGACGATCTCCCGCAGCGCCGTAAGAAGGCCTTCGTTCTCGTGGTGCAGCTTTAC
>JAFOJB010000276.1 GCA_017420455.1 Blautia sp. | reverse complement strand
TGGCAAGGACCAGAGCCTTGCACTTCATCAGCTGAAGGCCGTCCGCCTCGTTCACTGCCATGACTTCCTTCGACCCATCCTCTCCGCAGCCGATGGACATGACCATGGTATCCAGCTTGTATTCGATCTCCCGCTCTGTTACCTGGTCGATGAAGCGCTGGGCATATTCCGGCCCAGTAAGCTCCTCCTGGAAGGTATGCAGGCCAAACCCATTGTGTATGCACTGATTCAGGATCCCGCCAAGCCTGGTCTCCCGTTCCAGAATGAGAATACTCCGCTCGCCTGCATCATAGGCGGCAACGGCAGCGGCAAGACCCGCCGGACCACCGCCGATAATAATCAGATTATATTCTGTCCGATCCATAGCCTCCTCCTTTATACTCTGTCCTTCACAAGACCTACGATCACTTCAGAATGACCGCCCGACTTGGTGATATCCGCAACATCCACCTTCAGCTCCTGAGCCAGAATGTCCATGATTCTGGGAGAACAGAACCCGGCCTGGCAGCGGCCCATTCCTGCACGGACCCGCCTTTTTACGCCATCCAGGCTTTTCGCCCCAAGAGGACGCCGTATCGCCTCCAGGATCTCGCCCTCGCTGACCTGCTCACACCGGCAGACGATCCGGCCGAATTCCGGCTTTTCCCGGATCAGGGCAGCCAGGTCCTCAAGGCTTAAGGCCTTGGGATCCGTAAATCCTTTTCTCCTGCCGACAAAATCAGGGTTTTCCGGAAGAGCCAGCTTTTCTGCAAGTTCAGCGGCGATTTCTTTTCCGATAGCCGGCGCGGCAGTAAGACCAGGCGATTCGATCCCGGCGCAGTTAAAGAAGCCGGGAGCATCCGCCACCTCGCCCAGGATGAAATCATGGTGCTCCTCGTGTGCCCGGAGACCGGCAAAGCTTGTGATCACCTCACGAAGCGGGAGGTCGTCAAAGGCGAGCCCGGCCTTCTCCATCAGATCGTCAAAGCCCTGAGAAGTGGTATCCACGCCTTCCTTATCGTCGATATCCTCTGCTGTCGGACCGATAATGGTGTTTCCATGGACTGTCGGACTTACCAGCACGCCTTTTCCGAATTTCCCGGGAACCTGGAACACCGTATGCTTTACATATCCGCCCGTCCTGCGGTCCAGAAGAAGATAGTCTCCTCTCCTGGGAATGATCCGGATCTTCTTTGCGGAAACCATGTTGTGGAGGATATCGGAATAGACGCCTGCAGCGTTCACAACAGCTCTGGTCTTCAGAACGCCCTCTGCGGTCTGCACGATCCAGCAGGACTGTCCGTCCTCATCCGTCTCCCGGATGAGCCCCTTGACCTCCGTATTGAACCGGAATTCCACGCCGTTCTGACAGGCATTCTCCGCAAAGGCGATGGTGGCGCCGAAGGGACATACGATTCCTGCTGTCGGCGCATAAAGAGCCGCCACCGGAATATGACCGACCGCAGGCTCCAGCTCCTTCAGACGCTGCCTGTCCACGATCTCCAGACCCTCGACTCCGTTTTTGATGCCGTTTTCCTTCAGAGCCTCCAGCTTCGGAAGATCCTCCTCAGAGAGGGCAAGAACCAGAGAACCATTGTTTTTGTAGGAAAAATCCAGCTCCTCGGAAAGCGCCGGGTACATCCTGTTCCCCAGCAGATTGTATTTTGCCATCAGCGAACCATGCTGGGCGTCAAACCCCGCATGGATGATCGCCGAATTTGCTTTCGAGGTACCGGAGCAGACATCCTCGGCCCTCTCCAGGACGCAGAACGATCCTTTAAATGCGGAGAGAAAACGGGCCACCGCGCATCCCGTCACGCCTGCGCCGATAATGATCACATCATACATATGCATTTACCCCCTGTAATATTTTTATGAACCGCCGGGCAAAAGATTTCCGTCCGCGAAATCCGCATCGCGGAGAACTTTCCTCTGCGATCTGCTGCTTCTGTCAGAACCCTATCTCTTTTCCGGATTTACTGCTTGTGCCAGAGCTCCATTTCTGCCGGATTTGTCATTCTGTCAGATTCCATTCTCTTTTCCGGATTTACTGTTTTCTCAGAACCCGATCTCTTTCCTGGATATCCGGTTTTCTCTTCGCAGAAGAGCTCCGTCCCACCGTGCCTTTTCCGAGATGGTCTGCACATCAAGTCCATAAGGGATCGGTATGGGCGTCCCATCGCGGGAGATCGCCACATAAGTCAGGAAAGCCCGGTTGATCTCCCTCCGGAAGCCCTCCTCATCCTCTATATAGGAGTCTACCCTCACCTCGCAGGAGGTACGGCCGACATAAGTCATCCGGCCGATCAGGACCACCATATCGTTCAGATAGGCGCCTCTCTTGAAGGTAAGATTATCGATGGAAGCTGTCGTGACATTCAGCCCGGAATGACGCATTGCGACGACGCCCGCCACCTCATCGATCCAGGAAATCAGCTGTCCTCCGAACAGTCTCCCTGTGGAATTGATGTTTTCATAGCGTATCAGGTAGACATTCTCCACCTGTGAAAATGCCACATCTCTCTTGGGACGGGGATCACTCTTCCCGTAATCTGACCCCTGCTTTCCAAGCCCGCTGTTCAAGTCACTCATCCTCATTCTCCTCTTATACGCAGTATATACTGACAAACAATGTTGTCGGATGACGATTTTGCAGAGCCGGACAGAATACGGCCGGCAGCAGAACCGTCTCCTGCCGAACGATCCTACGGATGCTAACTGAATTATATCAGAAGGATTCCTTTAACGCAAGGTCAGACATTCCCCGCA
>JAFOJB010000275.1 GCA_017420455.1 Blautia sp. | reverse complement strand
TGCTGCCGCCATTGGCATTGATTCCGTCATCGGAGGGATAGATGGTAACATCTCCCCCCTGCATCTCGATGGAAGGAGCTTCCAGTCCCTCATAACACTTCGTGATATAGATGGTTCCATCGGCGATCAGGATCTGTGAATCGGAATGGACCGCATCATCGCCGGCGGTTATGGTAAGATTTGCGCCGGTAAAACAGAATTCATCGTTCACATGGATTCCGTCGGAGACCGCTTCCACCGAAATGCTTCCGCCGGCGATGACCAGGCTGTCATTGGCACCGATCCCGTGCTCATATCCGCCCTTTACCGTGAGGCTTCCGCTGCCGTTGATCGTCAGGTCGTCGTGGGCGAAGATCACGCCGTCCGTATTATCCGCCAGCGCCTCCTCAGAATAAGTATCTCCGCTCTCCAGCACGTTTTCCGTTCCCTCTGCCAGAGTCAGGAAGACCTTATCTGCCTGGTTGATCCGGATACAGGCATCATCAGAGCAACAGACCGAGACGCCGTTCAGCAGGATCCAGATCTTGGAGTTGTCGTAGGCTTCTACGATAATGCTTCCATCCGTAAGCTCTCCAGTGATCACATAATATCCGGGATTCGCGATCACCAGGTTCCCTTCGTAAAAATATGCTCCGGAACCCTTTACCGTCCCATGATCTCCTTCCAGAGAGATCTGGCAGGCACGGGAGGTATCCCAGTTCCCGTTCAGGTCGTTTGCGGTGAAATGAGTATTCCCGCTGTAATTCTCTGCGTCCTCGTCTATGATCCGTTCCAGGCCCAGGCTTTCTCCGTTCATGAACAGGATGGTCACCAGTATGGCCAGGATGGTCACTACGACGCAGATCCTATCTAAATTCTTGCTTTTCGACATTTACTTTCCCTCTGTTAAAACTGTATGCAGCGTCTGCAGAAGCTTTCCCGGCTCCTGCAGAACTGTTCCGTGGAAGGAATACCGGACCATCAGCCCATGTATTCTCCGTTGTAGCTTACCAGCACCGCATGGTCCACACCGTTCATTTCCGCAATCTCATTGATAAAGTCGGTATTGTCATCCTTCAGCCGGATCTCAAGATTCAGCTCGATCTGTCCTTTCTGGGCTGTCTTGCTCTTCACCTGACAGCGCTCTGTATGATTCTGTACATATTCCCGAACTGCATTTTCATTCTCATGGTTGTCACAGGTAATTACCAGGATATATGGATTGCTGTGTGATTTTCTGTTCACAAAGAGCAGAAGGATCAGGCCGATCAGTACACTTCCGAATACGGCCAGCGGGATCATGCCGGCTGCCAGTACGATACCTGCCGCAATAGCCCAGAAAAGGAAGGCGATATCCAGCGGCTCCTTGATGGCTGTACGGAAACGTACGATAGAAAGTGCGCCGACCATACCAAGAGAAAGAACCACATTGGAGGTTACCGCCAGGATCACCAGGGTGGAGATCATGGACAGGGCGATCAGTGTGACGCCGAAGCTGGCGCTGTACATGACGCCGGAGTAGGTTTTCCTGTAGATGAAATAGATAAACAGGCCGACGCAGAAGGAAAGGACCATGGCCAGTACCATATCTACGATGCTCACGCTGGTTACGTTGTTTAAAAAGCTGGATTTGAAAATATCATTGAATGTCATCTCTTTTTTCTCCTCTTCTTTGGCTCCGTGCATGGATTTTCTATATCTGCACGGATCATTAACTGCCTGTCTTTTCGTCCGACAGCACACAGCAAAAATCATTTACATAGCCCGATCAGCTTCCGGGAGTTATTATCGAACAGTGCCTTATCCATATACCCGGCAGGCTGCGTATTTGGAAAACGCCGCAGCTCTTCTGTCAGAAAGCATCACCGCCTGGCGGATGATTTCGGGAAGATATTCGTCCCATTTCACTTCCAGGATGATCGGCGCGTCTCCCGCCGGGATCGTCACACAGTTCCAGTCCAGAAAATCTGTACACCGAAGTCCTGTACGGATGTTGTAATCGATCGTGACCCGTACGTTGCCGGGTCCGTAAATGAACGGCTCTCTGGTATAGTCAACGATAGTCATGGGGCGAAGCCCCTGGGACATCATTTTGGAGTACAGCTCCCGGACCAGCGGAGCGCTGTCCATCATCCAGCTGTAATCTCCGTCCACGATCGCCTGTGCCTCTTCCTTCGTAAGCCTTGCTCCCACCTTGCTGCAAAGACCATTCAGTTTGCTTTTCTTCTCAAGACTGATATAACCTGTGTCCCCATCGTAGTAACGGATCCGGAATTTCTCTCTGCGGTTGACTCCATCGATTTTTTCCCGCAGCGCCTTGTCGTACAGATTGTCAAAATAGAGACTTCGGATCATGTAGATTCCGTTCTTCGCGTGCGGATCCGTCCGGGCTACCGCTCTCATCCTCTGCCGGATACATATCCTGTCAGATGCGGTGATTTCGTGCTTCCATTCATTTCTGAATTCTGCACCCATCCTTCGTTCCTCCTGTCGTGTTCATCTGTGATCCCATGCAAAAGAGTTCATTTTAAAGAGTTCATTTTGCTGAACGGTCTTTTTGCCCTGAAATCATCTGTGTCATGTTTTTCTGTCTGTCTGATTCTGTGTTATCTTACCGTGGAAATTTGAAAAAGAATTGTTTGTTGTGTGAAAAATAAGTGAAAAAAAGAGACCGTGAACCAAAGGAAAAACTCCCCTTTGTTTCACGATCTCCGTTTTTTTACAATGTGAGTCTCCTTCAGGTGTAATTCCCTGAAGAGTTTACATCGACGAAT
>JAFOJB010000029.1 GCA_017420455.1 Blautia sp. | reverse complement strand
CATTTGAAGAGGCCAGTTCAGTGTTCTTTGATGACAGAGCGCTTTTATTTGATGACCCTGAGCATTCTATAGATGAAGACAGATTCCTGCTGCTGGGAATGAGTGAAACTGCAAAAGTCTGCATAGTCTGCCATTGCTACAGAGAATCAGACACAGTGATCAGGATTATTTCTGCAAGACAGGCAACCAGGAAGGAGGAACAGAGATATGTTAGAGGAATATGATATTGAAAAATTGAATCCGAGGCCAAATCCTTATGCGAAAGAGTTAAAGAAACAAGTAACTATTAAGATTGCCCCTTCTGTTATTGACTATTTTAAGGGGGAAGCCCAGGAAACGGGCATTCCCTATCAGACACTGATCAATCTGTACCTGGCTGATTGTGTGAAGTCGAAAAGGAAGCTTGAAATAGCCTGGAAGTGATTAAAGATAAGATCTGCTTTTTGGCGGAAAACAATAAATTCAAGGAGGTAGACCCTGAAAGTGCAGGAATCATGAATCTTGTAACCGGGTCAGAGCTGATCATGAGCAGAACGGGAAGTAAAGTAAATATGTGTAAAGGAATTCGGGATCTTCGCAGAGAGGAAAGAGAGCTCGGAAAGCAGGAAGGGATAAAAGAGGGTATAAAAGAAGGTAAAAAAGAAGGAATAAAAGAGGGCATGGAAAAAGGCTCGCTGGATATGCTTGCCAGACTGGTTGCGAAAGGGACCATCTCCCTTACGGAAGCGGCAGAAGAAGCGAATCTGTCACAGGCGGAGTTTCGTCTGAAGACGGGAATCTGAAGAAAGGACAAAACGATCATGAATTATCACATTTCCGGAGGAAAGCTGCTGGTCTTTCAGGAGAAAGAGCAGCTGTTCTCCATAGAGGAATCTGATCTGTACATTAAGGATAAGAGGATCTCTTTTGTTCCCTTTGATACAGCAGAAACCTATGAGACGGTGGACGCGGAGGGAATGCTCGTCATGCCGGGGCTGGTCAATATGCATACTCATGCGTATATGACGATCGTGCGGAATTATGCGGATGATGTGCCTTTCGGGGAGTGGCTGTTCAACCGGGTGATGCCGGTGGAGGACAGACTTCCTGTGGAAGCAGCCTACTGGGCGAACCAGCTCGCCTTTCTGGAAATGATCGGAACGGGCACCACCTCTTACGTGGATATGCATATGTACCGCTGCCAGTCCGCGAAGGCGGCCAGGGACGCCGGGATGCGAGGGTTTATCGGCCGGGGCCTGGTGGGAGAAGACCTGTATCAGGATGGGGAGCGCCGCTTCCGGGAGGCTCTGGACGAAAAGGAAGAGTTTGCATGCGATACGCTTCAGTTTCTTCTTTCCCCCCATGCGATTTACAGCGCTTCGCCGAAGCTTTATCAGCAGGTGGCGGAGGAATGCAGAAAACGGGGAATGCTGAAGCAGACCCATCTTTCCGAGAGCGTTACGGAGGTGCAGAACTGCCTTTCCCAGCATGGGAAGACGCCGGTTCAGCTGCTCTATGACTGTGGATTTCTGGACGAGGGGACCATTCTTGCCCATTGCGTACAGATGCAGGGGAATGATCTGGAGCTGATCAAAATGAGCGGCGCAGCGGTGGTCACCAATCCGGCCAGCAACGCGAAGCTGGGCAATGGATTTGCGCCGGTGCTGCAGATGCATGAAAAGGGCATTGATCTTTGTATCGGTACAGACGGGACAAGCAGCAACAATACCCTGAATATGTTCCGGGAGATGGGGCTTCTTTCGCTGCTGCATAAGGGAATCTGCGGGGACTGCACGGCTCTTCCGGCGCAGTATGTGGTGAAGATGGCGACTGTGAACGCGGCGAAGGCTCTGGGGAGGGAAGGGGAGCTTGGCGTGATCCGGGAAGGAGCTCTGGCGGATCTGGTCTTCCTGGATCTTCATGCGCCGTCCCTGTTCCCGAACAACAACATCGTGTCCTCCCTCTGCTATTCGGCCAACGGCTCTGAGGTTTCTTCTGTCATGATCAACGGGAGGTTCGTGATGAGAAAGGGAGAGTTCCTTACCATCGATCAGGAGAGAGTCTTCCATGAAGTACAGAAGGTGGCAGAGAAATACCTGTGAAAGGGAGGAGAACGGAAGAGGATAATAAAAGTTGCAGTCCCCGGCCGGTGAGACCGTGAACTGTAACTGATAAAAAAGCTGTCGACAACAATGTGTGTCGCGATGTCCCAACGGATAAGAGAAATGGAATACGATCAGAAGAACAGGAGTACATAAGATCATGAGTAATATCAAGGATGCTTCCCTGGCGCCGTCCGGGGTGAAAAAAATTGAGTGGGTACGGTCCTTCATGCCGTCGCTTTCGGAGATCGAAAAGCAGTTTGAAAAGACCCAGCCCTTTCAGGGACTTCGAATTGCGGTTTCCGTCCATCTGGAGGCGAAGACGGCGAACCTGGGTCTGGTCCTGAAAAAGGGCGGGGCAGAGGTATACCTGACAGGCTGTAATCCTTTGTCGACACAGGATGATGTGGCGGCAGCCATTGCCGGAATGGGCGTGGAAACCTTCGGGAAATACGGCGTGACGCCGGAGGAATATGAAGAACTCCTGGCACAGACGCTGGCCTGCCATCCCCACCTGATCGTGGACGACGGCGGCGATCTGATCAACCTTCTTGGCGGAAGGTGCAGGGAATACGCAGACCAGCTGATCGGCGGCTGCGAGGAGACCACCACCGGAATCCACCGCCTGAAGGCAAGAGAACGGGACGGAATCCTGCCCTGCCCCATGATGGCGGTGAACGACGCAAAGGCAAAGCATTATTATGATAATAAATATGGCACAGGCCAGTCTGTGTGGACTGCCATCATGGACACTACCAACCTGATCGTGGCCGGAAAAACCGTCGTCGTGGCGGGGTATGGCTGGTGCGGGAAAGGCGTGGCCATGCGTGCAAAAGGGATGGGAGCCAACGTGATCGTCACGGAGGTGGATCCCTTCAAAGCCCTTGACGCAACCATGGATGGCTTCCGGATCATGCCCATGGATGAGGCAGCGAAGTACGGCGACATTTTCGTGACGGTGACAGGCTGCAAGGATGTGATCGTGGAACGCCACTTCGCGGTGATGAAGGATCAGGCGGTCCTCTGCAATGCCGGGCATTTTGACTGTGAAGTGGACGTGGCGGCGCTTCGCAGGATCTGTACCTCCAGCGAGGAGCGCAGAAAGAACATTGTGGGGTATCATCTGGCAGACGGCCGCACGCTGAATGTGCTGGGAGAAGGCAGACTTGTCAACCTGGCCTGTGGTATGGGACATCCTGCGGAGATCATGGACATGTCCTTCTCCGTACAGGCCCTGAGCCTGGAGTGGCTGGTGAAGCATCAGAATGAGCTGACGAAAAAGGTCTATAACGTGCCGGATTCCATCGACGACGAGAT
>JAFOJB010000274.1 GCA_017420455.1 Blautia sp. | reverse complement strand
GTAGCTCCTCTGAAGGCTCTGCCGATCTGTATTGTTGGGAATATCATTCCGATTCCCTTTATTCTGCTTTTTATCAACCGGCTTTTCCGGTATATGAAAAAGAAGAGGATTTTTCCGAAGTTTGTGGATTTTCTCGAGAACCGGGCGATGAAAAAGAGTGATAAGATCAGGAAATACGAATTCTGGGGACTGGTGGCCTTTGTAGGGATACCCCTGCCGGGAACAGGAGCCTGGACAGGGTCTCTGATCGCTTCTCTGCTGGAAATCGATATCAAAAAGTCTTCCAAGGCAATCCTTCTGGGAATCATGATCGCTTCCGCAATTATGTACATCGTATCCTATGGAATTGTGGGAAATCTGGTCCAATAAAGAGCATGAGGCTGTGAAAAAGTCCTGCCATGTCAGCTGCAGCGGCTTTTTTCACAGCCTTTTTTCTTTGTAACGGTTTCACGGGTCCGCACAACCTGCAAGACCGGCAATCTGCGGCGTACAGACGGGACAGAAAGCGGAAACGGCATTCCGGAAAGGGAGAGCCGTGAAATCATATACGCCCGTCAGCAGACCGGGAACTGTCCATAAACACCCTTTACATCTGGCGCATCTGAATTCGTCAGGGCTGTGCCATCTGTAAAGGGTATTTGTGTTCAGTTCCTTACCGGGTGAACTGTACGGTATAGTTGGTTCCGTCGCCGATAAACGCGCGGATTTCTTCTTTGTCGGATGGGTTGGAATCGAAGGTGGGATCCAGCCTGCTCCAGACATTTCCATCATACTGGATGGCCTTGTTGATCCATCCGGCGGAGCGCAGGTAGACATCGATCCAGGCGTGCCTGGTGGTTCCGGCATAGCCGATCTGGAGCCTGCAGGGGATATCTCTGGCGCGGAGCATGGCGGCCATGAGGGCTGCATAGTCAAAACAGATTCCTTCCCCCGTGCGCAGGGTTTCATCGATATCCGGCAGATATCCGGCCGGTACTGTTTCAGCCTTATGGGTATCGTACTTGACATTGTCCACCACAAGATTGTAGATCTGTTCCAGGGCCTGTGTATCCGGCGTATTCTCTTCCATCATGGAGAGGGCGGTTTTACAGGCTTTGCTCTCCGGTGTAAAATTCACATACTGGTTAGGGTAAAGGAAGGGGTAGAATTCATTCTTCACCTTTACATCCAGGTTCTGGCTGTAGAGGGCTGCATAACGGTCCGAAGATGCCTGAAGGTAGCAGGTCAGGATATATTCTCCGTTTCCCTCCGTGAAAGGAATAAATGCCAGTTCTCCCGGAGAGAGAAAGTAGGAATAGGGCTGGGTTTCCAGGGAGGCCAGCTGGAGATTGACTTTTTTATCGGCGGAATTGTTCTTTGCCGCCAGATAGCCGTTATCGGTTTTTGAGAGATCCAGCAGCAAAGGCAGCGAATCCGGCGACTTTGAAAAGGAAAACTCCGGGACCAGGACCCTTGGGGGAGAATATACCGGCGGGTCGGCGCCTGCCGGTTTCCGGGAACCGCCGCAGCCGCACAGAAACAGGAAGAGGGCGGCAAGGAAAAGAGCCGGCCATCTTTTATGTAGAGACGACATTTTTTAGCCTCCTCTGAATGCAATTTTGTGAACACAATGAATACTATATCGCGGATAAAACGGAAAGAACAGATCCAGTCAGCCGCGTTACCCGCCATGCGCATGATTTCTGCCGTGCACTCCCGAACAAAAATCCTGCGTAATCCGGGACAGTTGTTTCTGTTTCCATCCTTATTATATCAGATT
>JAFOJB010000273.1 GCA_017420455.1 Blautia sp. | reverse complement strand
GGCAGATCACCTTACCTATCCGGAGGTAAAGAAATGCATTGAGTCCTTTATCTACGGTGTAAATACTCCCAGCCGCTGGGGCATACAGGCACCCTTCTCCAACATTACGCTGGACTGGACGGTGCCGGACGACCTGGCAGAGCTTCCGGCCATTGTCGGCGGCAAAGAGCAGGACTTCAAGTACAAGGACTGCAAAAAAGAGATGGATATGGTGAACAAGGCCTTCATCGAGACCATGATCGAGGGAGACGCCAATGGACGCGGCTTCCAGTATCCGATCCCCACATATTCCATCACCAGCGAATTTGACTGGTCCGATACGGAAAACAACCGTCTTCTCTTTGAAATGACGGCAAAGTACGGTACACCCTATTTCTCCAACTATATCAACAGCGATATGAAGCCCAGCGATATCCGCAGCATGTGCTGCCGTCTGCGTCTGGATCTCCGTGAGCTCCGGAAAAAGAGCGGCGGGTTCTTCGGCTCCGGGGAGAGCACCGGGTCGGTAGGCGTTGTGACCATCAACATGCCCAGGATCGCCTATCTTTCCAGGACGCCGGAGGAATTCTACAGAAGGCTTGACCATATGATGGATATCTCCGCAAGGTCTCTGCACATCAAGAGAGAGGTGATCACCAGGCTTCTGAACGAGGGACTGTATCCGTACACCAGAAGATATCTCGGAACCTTTGACAACCACTTCTCCACCATCGGCCTTGTGGGAATGAACGAGGCAGGCCTGAACGCCTGCTGGCTGGGCAAGGATATGACAGATCCCGCCACGCAGCAGTTCACCCGGGACGTGCTGAATCATATGCGCAGCCGCCTTTCGGATTATCAGGAGATGTATCACGGCGAGCTCTTCAACCTGGAGGCAACTCCTGCAGAGTCCACAGCCTATCGTCTGGCAAAGCATGACAGAGAGAAATGGCCGCAGATCCGCACTGCCGGAGCCAAAGGGGATACACCCTACTATACCAACAGCTCTCATCTGCCGGTTGACTATACCAGCGATATCTTTGATGCTCTGGATATCCAGGATGAGCTGCAGACGCTGTATACCTCCGGAACGGTGTTCCATGGGTTCCTGGGAGAAAAGCTTCCGGACTGGAAGGCAGCAGCCTCTCTGGTGAAGAAGATCGCGGAAAACTACAGGCTTCCCTATTATACCATCTCGCCCACCTATTCCGTGTGCCGTGAGCATGGCTACCTGGCCGGCGAGCATTTCACATGTCCGAAGTGCGGGAAAAAGGCAGAAGTCTACAGCCGCATCACCGGTTACTACCGCCCGGTACAGAACTGGAACGATGGAAAGGCGCAGGAATATAAGAACCGTACCCTGTATGATGTGATGCACTCCGAGATCAGACCGACAACAGGGAGGACAGTTCCGCTGCAGCTGGACAGAAGCAATGTGACAAAGGTTCACACCCAGATGGTCACTGTCAGCAAGGACGATGTGAAGATCGAGCATGTAGAAACACATAAGTACCTGTTTACCACCAGCACCTGCCCCAACTGCCGTATGGCAAAAAAGATGCTGGAGGGAGAAGAACTGGAGATCATCGACGCAGAGCAGAATCCGGAGCTGGCCAGGCAGTTCGGAATCCGGCAGGCCCCGACTCTTGTAGTGGTGGACGGGGATGTCACCAGGAAATATGTGAATGCTTCCAACATCCAGAAGTACGTAGACGAAGAAATGGAATAAAAAATCAGAAGACAGTAAGTTACAGTTCACGGGCTCACCGGTTGGGGACTGATGTGTTTTCGGCGTCTGCAGTCCGTCAGGACGCCAGACACCCTGAAAAACACATGCAGTCCCCAGCCGGAGAGACTGTGAACTGTAACTACAGTAACGAAAAAGCCGCGGCCATATGAGAAGGCCGTGGCTTTTCTGGCCTGTTTGTGATATATTCTCTATAGACATAAAGAGTTGCCGGAGCCTGCGCCGGAGGAATACCTTCGGGATGCGGCTTCAGGTATGTGTTTTACAGAATCCGGAGAAAAGAAAAAAATATGAAAAAAGATTACAAAACCTGGTTCCTCAGGCTTGTCATATTGTTTGCAGGCCTGACGGTCGCTCATCTGGGAGTGACATTGTTCCTTCTGTCAAATCTTGGAGCGGATCCCTTTAATGTGCTGATCCAGGGCCTTCACAGGATCGTCACTTCAGCAGGCCTCTCCTCCTTCACCCATGGTATGGTTCATATGGCGGTATGCTTTCTGATCATCCTTGTCCTGCTTGCGGCAGACAGAAGCTATATCAAAGCCGGGACGATTGTCTGCATGTTCTGCGGCGGTCCCATCATCGATTTCTTTACCTGGGTCCTTTCCCCTCTCCGGATCGGTTCCGCAGGGATGGCCGTGAAGGTTCTTGCCCTGGTGCTGGGGTGCGTCATTCTGGCGTTCGGCATGACCATCGTGATCCGTTCCGAGGCCGGGACAGGGCCGAACGATCTGGTGGCAGTAGTGATCAGCGATAAGACAAAAAAACGGTTCGGGATCGTGAGGGTCATCGTCGATTTTGTTTTCGTGCTGACAGGCTTTCTGCTGGGCGGGAAATTCGGACCCGGGACCATCGTCTGCGCGTTCCTTGTAGGACCGGTGGCGGATTTCTGTATGCCCTTCTCGGAGGCTGTGGTCAGGAAATTTGTAAAGTCATGAAGGATACATATCAGAGAAATATTGATTATCTTAGGATTTCGGTCACGGACCGGTGCAATTTCCGCTGCAGGTACTGCATGCCGCCGGAGGAAACGGCGGTTCTTACCGGGCGGGAGCTGCTGAATGATGAGGAAATCCTGGAAATCGCTGAGGCCGCTGTCTCCCTGGGAATCCGGAAATTCAAGGTGACAGGGGGAGAGCCTCTGATACGGCCGGGAGTTCCGGAGCTGATCGGGAATCTGAAAAGACTGCCCGGGGCAGAGCAGGTGACTCTTACCACCAATGGATCGCTCCTCCCGGACCAGCTGGAGGCGCTTCGCGCGAACGGGCTGGATACGGTAAATATCAGCCTGGATACCCTGGACCGGGAACGGTTTGCACATCTGACCGGGCAGGACGCCCTCCTGCGGGTGCTGGAGGGCATCCGGAAGGCGCAGGAAGCGGGACTGCGTGTCAAGATCAATACCGTACTCCGCCGTGATGAAAATGAAGAGGAATGGCACAGCATTGCGCTGCTTGCAAAGGACAGGCCGCTGGATGTGCGTTTTATCGAACTCATGCCCATCGGGGCCGGACGAGGACTGCATGGGGTATCCGGGGAAGCGGTTTACGAAAGGCTGAGGCTTCGATATCCGGATGTAGAGCCGGATCGTGGGATTCACGGGAACGGCCCGGCAGTCTATGTCCATATCCCGGGATGGCAGGGGTCTGTGGGGTTTATCAGCGCCGTCCACAGGAAATTCTGCGCTGCCTGCAACCGCCTGCGCCTGACATCCGATGGAAGCCTGAAGCCCTGCCTGTGCTACGCGGAGCGGATCGATCTGAAGCCCCTGCTGCGTTCTTCTGAATATGCAGGGGAAGATAAAAAGGAGCAGAGAAGGAGAATTCTGAGACAGGAAATCCGGAAAGCCGTACTTCTGAAGCCGGCGGAACATTGTTTTGAAGAACCCTCCGGGATTTCCGAGACCAGGAAAATGTGGGAGATTGGCGGATAAAAGAAGGGAGTGAGCGCCATGGGAAAGGTAGCGGCAGTATGCATCAGCGCACAGAAGGGCACCCGGAAAACACCGGTGGCTTCCGTCACCCTTTTGCCGGACTGGGGGATAGAGGGAGACGCCCATGCGGGAAAATGGCACCGTCAGGTCAGTCTTCTGTCCTGTGAGAAAGTGGAAGAATTCCGCCGGAAGGGTGTCGAGGTACAGGAAGGAACCTTTGGAGAGAATATCCTGCTGGAGGGGGTCGACCTTTGTACCCTCCCTGTAGGAACCAGGCTGCAGATAGGAGAGGCTTTGCTTGAGATCAGCCAGATCGGGAAGGAATGCCATAGTCACTGCGCTATCTATAAGGCGGTTGGAGACTGCATCATGCCAAGAGAAGGTGTATTCGCCGTGGTAAAGCGCGGCGGTACTGTCCGTCCGGGAGACCAGGCTGTGCTCCTCGGGGCAGATCCTGCCCGTCCCTTCACGGCTGCCGTCATCACTCTTTCAGACAGGGCTTATGCCGGTACCTATGAGGACAGATCCGGACCTGTTATAGCGGAATTTCTCCGGAACGATGGATACGAAATCCTGGAGACACTTCTCCTGCCGGATGGGAAAGAGAAGCTGACGGCAGCCCTGAGAAGACTTTCGGACCAGAGACAGGTGAACGTGATCTTTACTACGGGAGGAACAGGGTTTGCCGAAAGGGATCTGACGCCGGAGGCAACCAGGGAAGTCTGTGACAGAGAGGTGCCGGGAATCGGAGAGGCTCTCCGTTCCTACAGCCTGTCTTTCACAAAACACGCCATTCTGAGCCGGCAGACCGCAGGTATCCGGAAAAGAACCCTGATCGTCAATCTTCCGGGAAGCCCCAAAGCCTGCAGGGAGGATCTGGAATTCCTGCTTCCGGCCCTGAAGCACGGGCTCGGGCTTCTG
>JAFOJB010000272.1 GCA_017420455.1 Blautia sp. | reverse complement strand
TATGGTCGCTTATATAAAACGCAGTGTCACACAGGAGATCCTCCGGGCTTATCCTGAGGTGAGGGTTGAAGAGGGATTTGTTCCTACACTGGTCAATCTGGCGGAGCATACAAAGAACAGGATCATCATGATCGTTGATGAATGGGACGCGCCGGTAAGAGAAGCAAAAGACCGGCCGGATGTACAGAATACATATATCGCGTTTCTCCGTTCTCTGTTCAAAAACAGCGGAACGACATCCAGAATATTCGCTGCTGCTTACATGACCGGTATTCTCCCCATCAAAAAGGACGGATCCCAGTCGGCAATCTCTGATTTCGAAGAGTATTCCGTTGTCAAACCACGTTTTTTTGCGGAATATATCGGGTTTACGGAAGAAGAAGTCAAAGCGCTTTGCAGGCGGCACTCGTCCAGCTTCGAACAGATGAAGCAATGGTATGACGGGTATACCTTCAAGGGAATCGGGTCGGTCTATAATCCGAATTCGGTGATGAAAGCAATCTTGTACGAGGATTTCGATTCATACTGGACAGAAACATCGGCTGCGGAAAGCCTGATAGATTATATCAGCAGGGATTATAACGGACTTACAAAGACGATCGCGGAGCTGATCGGCGGCATAGATGTCAGGGTGGATACAAACGGATTCGCGAACGACCTTGTCACTTTTAAAGGCCGGGACGATGTTCTGACACTATTGATACACCTTGGTTATCTGGCCTATGATTCCGAACGGAGAACGGCACATATCCCAAATGAAGAAATAAAACGTGAGTTTCAGAAGTCAGTCCGTGAGGTGGATCACAGAGAAACGCTCAAGCGGCTGGAGGAAAGCGACAGACTCTTTCTGGACACGATCGAAGGGAATGAAGAGGCTGTCGCTGCCCAGATCGAGAAGGTACACCGGGAAGAAACATCTCCGCTGCATTACAACAGGGAAGACAGCTTGAGAAGCGTGATCAAGCTGGCGTACTATACCTACAGAGAGCATTATCTGCAATGGGAGGAGCTGCCTTCCGGGGAAAGCTATGCAGATGTCGTGTATCTCCCAAAACGTGATTCCGACTGGCCTGTTCTTGTAATCGAACTGAAGTGGAAGGAAAGCGCGGAAGGAGCGATCGCGCAGATCCTGGATAAGAAATATCCCGACAGCCTGAAGGGATACGGGAGTAAGATCCTTCTCGTAGGAATCAGCTGCAGCAAGGAAGGACCAGGGGGAGTGAAAAAGCACACCTGCAGGATCATAAAGGTATAAGGAGACAGGACCAGGCGGATATCTCCGCTTTGATCCATGAGAAAGGGGGGAACGGCATGGGACATGGAAGAGAGTATCAGATCGGGTCGTTTAATGTGTGCCAGCTTTCCCGCAGCACATCCACCCGCTATCGGGCCATGCAGATCGCGGATATCATCCGGCATGAAGGTATGGATCTGGCAGCGCTGCAGGAGGTCCGGGACGCCGATGCCCTGATCCCCATCATGACCTGCCTGGGTTCTGCCTGGGATAAGGTGTGGATTCAGTCAAGGCCGAAGAAGGGGCTCAGAGACGTAGATCACGACCCGGCCGGCGAGGGTTACGCGTTTCTCTGGGACAAAAGACGGCTCACCAAGATTCAGACAGTACTTCTGGACGGAAGGAAGGAGGATTTTGAGCCGGGTCTCATAGAACAGTACAGGACAGACCCAGACGAAGGACTGGAGGAGCTGGTACGCGACCCGGTGATGGGGCGGTTTACCGCCAGCGGACTGGGAGGAGGGAACTTTGAAATCCGCCTGATCTGCGATCATATCCGTTATAACGGGCTGGACGAAGACAGGGACCGCTTCTTCTGGCCCATGCGTCAGAATGAGTTTGACGTCCTCACAAAATCGCTTTATCCTAAGCTGGAGGACACGGTATACGGTTCCCAGATGCCGGCCTATACCATCATTCTGGGAGACTATAACATGAATCTGATGCGCGCCTGGACGAAGAAGCCGTATATCGACGCGCCTCATGATACGGTAGTTGTGGGGGATAAAAAGATCGTCACCGTACAGGATCAGCTCACCACGCTCAAGAAACAGAAAAAAGCATCCGAGAAAACAGTGGGGTACGCCCACAATTTCGATCATTTTTCCTATAATGTAAGCCGTCTTTCCGCTGTGAGCCCCACCTGCCGCAGAGTGGATGTGGTGGGAACAGGTTACTACAGCATTTACAATGGAGACTACGACCGCTACCGGACAGAGATCTCCGATCATCTGCCCATTGTTTTGACCATCAGGCCAGGAGGATGAAATATGATGCCAAGTCAGGAATTCAAAGAGGACCTTCCCTTCACCAGAGAACAGATGCAGGCAGCGTATGCCCTGAATCTTTGTACCGTGTCCGTTTCCCAGATCATAGACTACAACGATATGACAGTACTGGATCAGGAATATGAGACGATCATAAATAACCTGAACCTGGAATACATGCCGAAGGACAACGCGCTCCTGGAGATCCTGAAGCGTCTTCTGGAAACCATCACTTTCTTCCGTATCCAGGAGAGTGAGAAGGAATTCATCGAGAAAGAATATCAGCAGAAGATGAAAAACGCCATCTGGACCGCGGTTCCGAACCTGGCCCTGCTGGTGGCGGGGGCGAACCCGGTATCTCTGGGCGTGTCTCTGGCAGCCCAGATCGGCATCGGATATATGAATTACCGGAAGAACCGCTCCCAGTATCATCTGGACCGGGATCAGCAGCTGTGGAAGCTGCAGCGTTCCGCCATGGAACAGTTCGAGGGACTGAAGCAGCAGCTCTTCGAGACAGCCTGGCGGCTTGCGGACAAGTATGGATTTCCGGATGCCTTCCGCCTGACGGAACGCCAGATCAGGCAATACAATGATATCCTGATGGATACAGACGAACTCAGAAAATATGAAAGGCTGGATTCCGTCAAAACCCAGTTTGCCGCCTATCCGCCCTTCTGGTACTACTTCGGCAGTACGGCGAATGCCATCGCGGACAGGACGGATCTGGGGCTGGACGGGGCATCCCGGCTGGAATTCAAGGACAGAGCCAGAAAATATTTTGAATATTTCCAGCAAAGCAGCGGCTTCCATCTCCTGCGGGAGGATGCCATCACAGCGTCCTGCTGCCTGGAGTATGCAGACCTGCTGGATCCTGCAGAGGACAAAGAGAAGATCCTTAAGCTTATAGACGATGCGGCCAGGTTCGGCGGGAGCTCCTGGGATGTACATCAGCTCTGCGCCATCAGCTATATGAAAGCAGGGGAGAATAAAAAGGCGGCTGAGGAGCTCCGGCTTCTGGTAAATGAAAACTACAATGCCGTGGTCAACGCGCAGCTCTTAAGCTCCATCTATGTGCAGGAGGCGATGCTTGACGATAGCCGGAGGACAGAGCTTCCCTACCGGATGCTCGCCACCCGTGTGACCAGCGAGTACCTTTTCCCCATGCCCGGTTCCCTGGAGGTACGGCCTGAGGAGCTGCAGAACTCCTTTGTGGAAAATCAGAAGAAGATCCTGGGAGAGATGAACAGACTGGTCCTTTCCCGGTTTATGGAAAAGTACGAAATCCAGATCAATAAGATCATTCCTCTGCCGGAGGAGGAAACATCCGCGCCTGTTCCATCCGGCGGCAGTGATTTTCTGTACAGGGATGCCGCCCGGGAAGAGCGGAAATCCCGGGTCCGGGCAGGGCTGGCCAACAAGAATCTGGAGGTGCTGTATCGGCAGGAAGCAGCTGCCGTTCCTTATTCGTATGAAATTCTGCGGATCCTGAACAGGATGTTCGCCTCCGTGTCGTCACTGGAGGGCGTACAGGAGGAGCAGAACCGCCTGGTCCTTCAGAAGGCGGTGGAGGATGCCATACACGACTGTCGGGGCAGGATAGAAGCAGTAGAAGCAGGTCTGCAGGACTTCAGCGAGGAAGTCTACGCATCTTCTCAGGAGCTTACCGTGTATACGCTGACAGGGGAATTCTACAACAGCCTTCTTCGCATTGTGCAGGAGTCCGTTTCCAGAAAGTCAGAGCTGCAGGATTTTGCGCTCGCTCAGACCGGTCTTGTGCATTTCTGCAGCAGGGAAGGTCTTGAGCTTCCGGAGGATCTTTTCAGGCACCGGGATGACGCCGAGGAGGAGCCGGAGGAGGAAGCTTTCTTCACGATGGATCTTCTGAGCGAACAGGCGGTGGCGCAGAATGAGCGTGTGAAAAAGAATACGGAGATGCTCCGCCTGATCCGGGAGAGCATGGACAGGGTCGTGATCGAGAAG
>JAFOJB010000271.1 GCA_017420455.1 Blautia sp. | reverse complement strand
GGTACGGCAGCGTTCCCCGTAAAGGCCGAAGACACCTGGTCCCCGCTCCCGGCAGCTGCCGCATCTGTCTCAGATACGTCCTCTGCAAATGCCGGAACAGTAAAAAAGGGTTGGATCAGTGTGACCATCACAAGTGCGATGATCAACATCCGGTTTTTATTTCCTGATCTGTTTCTCATGACAGAACTCTGCTCCTTCCAGTTCAGATTGGCTGCAAATGTTTCTTCAGTATCCTTCAGAATATGATACCATTTATTGGCGGCAGCGGCAACTGCAAATGGTTTGACAGGGAGCAGATTGTTCTATACAATAAAAGCTGCAGTTCACGGTCTCACCGGCTGGGGACTGTAACCAATAAAAGCAATGATCAGTTAAGGGACATTTTTTACTGTCAGGCACAAACTACATGGAGGAAATAAGAAGATGAACGACATACTGTCCTTCGCATCCGATTATATGGAGGGAGCTCATCCCGCAATACTGAACCGCCTGCTGGAGACGAACATGGAGAAAACCCCGGGTTACGGCTTCGACGCATACTCGGAAGCAGCAAGAGAAAAGATCCGCAATGCCTGTCAGGCTCCGGAGGCAGATGTGTTCTTCCTCGTGGGAGGCACCCAGACCAACGCCACAGTCATAGACGCCCTGCTGCAGTCCTTTCAGGGCGTGATCGCGGCGCGTACCGGACATATCAGCAGTCACGAAGCCGGTGCGATCGAATCCGGCGGTCATAAGGTGCTGGAGCTGGAGCATGAGGACGGGAAAATCACAGCCGGCCAGATTGCCCGCTGTGTGGATGCCTGGCACCAGGACGCGAACAGGGACCACATGGTGATGCCGGGAATGGTATATATCTCCCAGCCTACGGAATATGGCACCATCTACTCACTGGAGGAATTAGAAGCCATCAGCAGCGTATGCCGCAGGTCAGACATTCCTCTCTATATGGATGGAGCCCGGCTGGCCTATGCGCTGGCCTGCCCTGCGAACGATGTAAGCCTTCCGGGCATCGCCCGCCTGTGCGACGCCTTCTACATAGGCGGCACCAAGTGCGGCGCCCTGTTTGGCGAGGCTGTGGTGTTTCCCAGGCACGATACTGTACCCCATTTCTTCACCATCGTCAAACAGCATGGTGCATTACTGGCCAAGGGACGGATTGCAGGAATTCAGTTCGATACGCTTTTCACGGACGGACTGTACTACGAAATCGGGCGGAATGCCATCAACGCGGCAGACCGCATCCGTGCCGCGCTGGAAAAGAAAGGATACAGACTGGCCTTTCAGACACCGACCAATCAGATCTTCGTAATGCTGGATGAAAAACAGCGAAGAGACCTGTCGGACAAGGTCGAAATGGGATTCTGGGAGAATACCGATGACGGCCATACCATCATGCGTATCGCCACCAGCTGGGCCACGAAAAGCGAGGATGCAGAACGGCTGATCTCCTGTCTTTAAGGCAGAAATGCCCTTTACAGACGGCGCAGGACAAATTCGTTCAGGCAAGGCGGAGGAATGAGTCGACGCGGACATTACTGCAAAAGGGTTCCCCACCGGATCCTCTTCCCTGAGAATCCGATGGGGAACCCTTATTTCATTTCTGTGAAGCCGCTGTAAACACAGCGCTTTCCGCATCCCGGACGTAGCTGCCTTCCTTCTTTACAGCAGCGCCTTTATGCAGTTCTCCACTTCAGCCATATCTGCGGTAGGCTCAAAGCGGGCGACGACATTCCCTTCACGGTCGACGACAAATTTCGTAAAATTCCATTTGATATCCGGTTTCTTTGCCCAGTCCGGATCTGCTTCCGAGAACATTTTCTCCAGAAGTTCCTTATACTGGTGTTCCTGGAATCCTTCGAATCCCTTCTGCGATTTCAGGTAGGTATACAGCGGAAGCTCGTTCTCCCCGTTCACATCGGCCTTCTTCATCTGCGGGAAGGTTGTATTGAAATGCATGGTACAGAATTCGTGGATCTCGTCATCTGTTCCGGGAGCCTGCCCGCCAAACTGGTTGCAGGGAATATCCAGGATCTCAAGGCCCTGATCATGGTAGTCCTTATAAAGCTGCTCGATCGGAGCATACTGAGGTGTAAAACCGCAGCCCGTAGCTGTATTTACAACCAGGATCACCTTTCCTCTGTAATCTGCAAGATCCAGTTCTTCGCCTTTGCCTGTCGTTATTTTGTAATCGTAGATCATAACTGCGTCCTCCTGTCGTTCAGTATATGTTCATAATTGTTCAGGATTGATCCAGAAATAACTGTCCCGAATTGCCTGTCTTTTTGTCCGACAGCACAGAGCAAAAATCATTTACATTTATGGTTTCCTGCACGTTCTTCATCAAGCATTTCGTACAGTATCTGATACAGAGTCCCGGCCTTCTCCGGCGATAAACTAAATTCCTGTGCGATTGTTTCCGGGATTCACTCGCTTCCAAAGGGTTACAGTCCCCGGTCGGTGAGGCCGTGAACAGTACATTCTTTCAGACGCCGAAGACACATCAGTTCCCGTATAGCTCATATACATTGATATCATGCGCTTTCAGCGAGTCTGTGATTCTCATCATTTCCTCCTGTGCTCTTTTCCGGGTACTGTATTCAGCCATGTCAGTCCATTCCGGGCTTCCCGCTGAAGCAGATCCGGATGCCTGCAGTACATATCTTGCCTCATACACATCCTCGACAGAGAAACCCCGCCTCTTTTCTCCCGTCTTAACACTGTTCTCCACGATCCTGATCCTGCTGAATTCCATCAATATCATCTTATCCTGACTTAGAAGAAACATAGAAGCATCCTCCTTTCAGCCCCTTCAATGGGAGACGCTGTTTCTGAACAGATTGATCTGCTTTCCTTTTCTGAAGCTGCGGCAGAGAACAAAAACTCCCCCTTCTGAATGACGAAACGTCACGGGAAGGGGGAATTTCTGTTTTGAATGAATTGCCGGCGAGATGTCCATTATTCCCATAATTTGAGAAAACCGGTCTGTCCGTCTACAAGATAAAAAGCCTTGTTCTCTTCTGTTTTCACATAAATATCGGATACCGTCCTGTCTCCCACCTGGTTCCTGATGCGGGAAAGAATCTCATCTACGGTAATCTCGCCGCCCATCACAGACTGGATGTGGATCCTCGGGGCACAGCAGGCCGGTTTTTCCGCTTCCTTTGAAAGCGGCATTTTTTCTGCGGCAGCTTCGGCAACCTTTCCGGCAGCGGATTCAACTGCGGCAAACGCTGTCTTTACGGTTTCTACAACGGCTCCTGTCATGGCTGCATTTGCCTTCATGGTATCGGCAGCAGCTTCTGCTTCAGCGGCTGCTTCTTTTTTGATCGTTTCCACTACGGTTGCTGCCTTCTTTGCGGCTGACGTTTCCAGAGCAGCAGCCGCTGTTTTCTTTTTTGCCATTTCATTTCCTTCCTTTCACTTCGGATAAACCTTTCGAAG